>JBPCVD010000148.1:0-8479 GCA_051010815.1 Rubripirellula sp. | reverse complement strand
CGGTCCGTCAATCGGCACTCACGAAATTCGACTTGCCGAGTCGAAGTTCCGGCAGTTATGGAAAGTCTAAGGTGAGTGAGTCGGTCAAGTCGCGACTTTCAAAGTCCCGCAAGAACACAAGCCTATCGATCACTGATCTCGCCTCAAAAAGTGAAAGCGTCAATGAATTCTCCAGACGCCCAGCGGCAAGTAGTGGTGCCGGTCGATCGAAATCGAACGAGCACTGGGAATTGGGGATTCGACGAAAACTGTCACCCTCTGAGACATCTCAGGAATGGCGAACGCCGCCTCTTTGGGGACTTCGTGATTCTGCTCCCTACATGCATGACGGACGTGCGGAAACCATCCTCGAATCAATTTCGTTGCATGGTGGCGAGGGTGCCGGATCACGCGATCGATTCCTAGGTTCATCACTGAGAGATCGAAACGACTTGCTGATGTTTCTCAACACGTTCGTCGCGCCCAGTAATGTGCCCGAAGCCAATCTGTAAATGGTTCACAGCGACCGTTGGCGGTCCACACCCTCGTCTAGTCGGTCGAACCCGTTGAATCTTCTGTCGCGTTACCAACGAGTGTCGCTACCTCGCCGGCCAATCGATTGACGCTGCCCTTGCCGTCGGGATGCAATCGGTTGCTAAGGAAGACCACCACTCGATTCTTGCCTGGATCAATCCACATCGCCGTGCCGGTGAATCCACCGTGACCAAAAGCGGACGTCGACAAACTCTCCCCACGGTTGCTTGAATAGGGAGACTGGTGATCCCAACCAAACGTACGTGACCCACGCGGCACCTGCCTCGGCTTTGTCATCAATCGAAACGTCGGCTCCTCGAGAACCACAACGTCACCGACCGATCCGTTGCGGAGCATCGCTTGGCCGTAACGAACCAGGTCGCCAGCAGTCGAGAACAATCCTGCGTGCCCGGCCACCCCGTCCATGAGGTACGCGCGCGGGTCGTGCACCTCGCCGCGCATCCACTCTCCGTTTCGTTGTTCTGTGGGCGCAGCTCGAAGGCAAAGCGTGTCGTCTGGATTGAACGTCGTCGTCGTCATCCCCAGGGGTTCAAAAATCTCTCGCTTTGCGAACTGGTCCAGGGGTACACCGCTCACCCGTTCGACCAACTTTCCTAACACGATGAACCCCACATCGGTGTACTTGAACTCCTCACCGCGGTTGGCGACCGGCTTCAGTTCGCAGATTCGCTGCCACGACTTCTCGCCGCCATCCTGGTAATCGCGCAGCGCGTTGTCAGGAATCAAACCTCCGACGTGCAGCAAGAGGTCAGCCACAGTGATCGAGTCTTTCCCTTGGTCACCGAACTCGGGCAAGTACTTCGATACAGGCGCTTCGGGATCCAACTTCCCAGCTTGGATCAGCCGCATCACAGAGGTCGCAGTAGCGACAGGCTTGGTCAAGGAGGCCAAGTCGAAAACGGTGTCCATCGTCATCGGCTCCCTCTCGGGCTCGATCTGACGATGCCCGAAAGCTCGCTGATAGAGTATCTGCTGGTCATCAGCAATCACGACGACCGCGCCCGGCATCTGACCTTCCTCGATTCCTCGAGCAATGATGCCTTCAATCGCTTGAAAGTCAGCTTGCGTTCGATTGTTCGACGGTTGCAAGTCGTCGGCGCGAACAGACGCAACAGCGGCCAGAAGAAGCGAATACGCGACCAACACGGAAGCATGAGCGAAAGAACGTACGTTTTTCACGGCAAGTCTCAGCAGATGAAATTGAGTCTCTTTTGACGTACGCATGATGGTACGCAATTCTTCATCACGGAGTGTCGCTGATGTCGCCATCCGAAAAATTTCGACGTGTGCATCTCTGCTAACAATGGCGTCGCACCAACCGTCTGCAGAACCGTTTCGCCGAATTCGGCTCGATCATCGGAACTCCGCCGCACAGAGCGGTCGAGACAGCTACTTCGATGGCTAGATTCAGTCCTCGGTCGCGAAGACACGATAGGGACACCACTGACCCCGTTTCCGCCGCAGAATCGCTCTCAGTCGCCCCTCTCGATCCATCGCTGCAATTTCCGGTACTTGCTCTTGCGTTGTCTCCTGCGGCTCCGCATCAGCCAGACGCGCGACGACGACCCCAGCTTGACCCCTGTCTTCGTATCGATCTTCGGACAGATCGATGCAGAGTCCGTTCCCCAGACGAGCGGATTCCTCGTCGCACACGCTTGCATGCGACAGATGCTCGACCGCTCGACTCGCAGGCAACAATGACGACAAGAAGTCTCCGTCGCGTAAAGTCTCGATCGAAACGGAATCCTCCAATCGAAACGAACCGACGCCTACCCGAGAGAGAAAGGACATAACCGACGTCGACCCAGCCGCAATCGCCAAATCGATACCGAGCGTACGAATGTAAGTTCCCGATCCGCAAACAATGTCGAGGTCCACTTCGGGGTAGGCGTAGCGTGTGATTGTGAAGCGATCGACCTGCACGATTCGTTTCGGCATCTCGAATTCCTCGCCCGCACGAATCCGCTGATAGGCGCGCCGACCATCCACCCAAATTGCGGAATGTGCCGGAGGTGTCTGCTCGACTTGGCCCACAAGGGTCAGTGCGGCATCATCGAGCTGCTCGCGTGTGGGTTCCGGCAAGTTGTCATGATGCGTGATTTCGCCTTCGAGATCCCCCGATACGCTCGACTGCCCCAATCGGAACGTGGCAACGTAGTGCTTCGGTTGTTGTTGCACGTAGGGGACAAGTCGAACCGCTGGCCCGATGCCGATGACGAGCACGCCCTCCGCCAAAGGATCGAGCGTACCCGCATGGCCCACTTTAGTTTTCCTCGGCAACCGTCGTTGGACCACATTCACAACGTCTCGTGACGTCATTCCTGTTGGTTTGTTGCAGCACAAAAATCCGAACGGCGGAGGAGAAGACACGGCGTTGGCGAGATGCAAAGTTGGAGGGGTGTCGGGTTACCAATGATCCCGATAGCTTTACACGCGTCCGCCCTGTACACAATCACGCAGTCACACCTCACCATTGGTCAAACATGGACATTCAACGCGAACGCTTGGTGCTGGAAGGGGAACGCTTCAATGTCCATCGCATGGAATTGACCGGCAGTGACGGAGAAACGTATCACCGTGAGGTCATTCGCCACCCAGGGGCCGTCGTCTTGCTTCCACTGGTCGATTCCGACACGGTGGTGCTCATCGAAAACCAGCGACCGACCGTAGGCGAAACGCTCTTGGAATTGCCGGCCGGAACACGAGAACCCGACGAGTTGCCCGAGACAACCGCCGCCCGAGAATTGCTGGAAGAGACAGGCTATCATGCGGGCCAGTTCAAGAAGATTCACGAGTTCTTCTCCGCACCGGGAATTTGCGATGAGCTGATGCATCTCTATGTGGCAACCGAACTGACCGAGGGACAGCATGCTCGAGAGGCAACCGAACAGATTGAGAATCGCATAGCGAACCGTGAAGAAATTTTGCGTTGGATCGGCGAAGGAAAAATTCGGGATGCCAAGACACTTGTTGGACTCTACGCGTTTCTTTTCCCTGGCAATTCCGCGGGTCTTCTTTAGTCACGAGATACGTTGATCGAAAGTCCAATGAGTGAGCCTTTAGCACGTCGATGCCTCGCCGAGTTTCTGAGCACATTTTGCTTGGTCTTGCTGGGTTGTGGCGCCATGGCTGTGGATTCACGAACCGGCGCGTTGACACATGTGGGCGTCGCATTGTCGTGGGGTTTGATCGTGATGGTGATGATCTACGCCGTCGGTGGCGTAAGCGGTGCGCACATGAATCCCGCAGTGACGATTGCATTCGCAACGCAGAAAAAACTGCCCCTCAAGGACGTACTCGGATACGTTCCCGCACAGTGTCTTGGTGCCCTCTGTGGCGCTCTTGCGATTCGAGCAGCACTGGGACTCGATGATGCGATGCTGGGAGCCACAAGCGTGCAACTCAATTTGGGTCTCGTGGCTGGAATGTTGATTGAACTCGTCTTGACGGCGATCTTAATGTTCGTAGTGATGGGAGTCTCAACCGGCGCGAAAGAAGAAACGATCACGGCTGGGATCGCGGTCGGGGCGACGATTGCTTTAGAGGCGATGGTCGGGGGCCCACTGACCAAAGCTTCCATGAACCCCGCACGAAGCTTTGGACCCGCAATCGCATCCGGCGATGTAAGCGAACTATGGGTCTACTTCGTTGGTCCCATTCTCGGCGCAATCATTGGTGCCATCGCTTCGCAGTGCATCCGCGCGGGAAAACACCGGGTCAAGGAAGTTTCCTGACGATCAGGGCTATCACTTGACGATCCGCCAGCAGCGATGAATGCGTCGGTTGCGATAATCTTCCGGAACGGTCTGACTCGAAATCTCATGAATCTGCGACGCAGGCAACGCAGCTTCATCGAACTTGAAGCGTCGGAAGTTTGTTGAAAAATAGATCACGCCACCGGTCCGTACCAAAGGCATCAAATCGGCCATCAGCGGCACTGCGTGATCCTGAACATTCCAGTCGGAGTCGGTCCGCTTGCTGTTCGAAAACGTGGGCGGATCGAGGACCACAAGATCGTACGTCTCTTCTTGAGCGTGTTCACGAATGAAGTTCCCGACATCACCCGCCACGAACTTGTGATCGTTGCTATGGAATCCGTTCCGCCGCATGTTCTCCCATGCCCAATCCAAATACCCCCGCGAGAGATCAACGCTCGTCGTCCGAAGGGCTCCACCAGCGGCCGCATAGACGCTGAAGGATCCGGTGTAGGCAAACAGATTGAGGAAGGTTTTACCGTCGGCAGCATCGCGGACCATTTGACGAGTCACTCGATGGTCCAGGAAAAGCCCGGTGTCTACGTAATCCTGTAGATTGACCAGAAACGTCAGCCCACCCTCCTGCACTTCGATTCGATGCCGGGTATCGGCAACCTTCAGGTGCTGGGTGCTGCCACGTTGCCGTCGGCGACTCTTGAAATGGACGTGGGACGAGGGAATCTCCAACGCCTGTCCGGCCGCCTCCGCCATCAAGTCAAGCCAATTGGCATGCTCTGCTGGATCGCGATCATGCGGACGTTCATACTCCGTGATGTGCAGATGATCCTCGTATCGATCGACGACGAGAGGGATCTCAGGGACGTCACGTTCATAGAGCCGGAAACAAGTGATCCCTCGCTTCTTCGGCCAACGTCGCAAGTGCTTTGCTCGCTTTTTAAGCCGCACCGAGAACAGCTCCGCTTGATGCTGAGCCTTTTCACCCAAGTGCCCGAACGCGGCCGTTCCCTCAGCATGGACATAAGGTTTCGCAGCCGACGTTTTCGGTACTGTTTTCGCCTCGGTTTCACTCGCCTCGGTATTGCTCGCCTCGGTATTGCTCGCCTCGTGGGCCAGAATCTCCTCCGGCGCTAAATCTCCGACCTCCGCGGAACCACGATCGTCCGATGCTATTTCGCGAACGTTCGCATCAGTCGACGTCTCCGAAGCGGCGTCATCGGGTTCCCCCAGTCCTACCTCTGCACCCGGTCCTTCTTCTGCACCCGGGCGATCGCTTTGATCGGGCCCTTTCCCCTGCACTGGTCTGGGACCATGAAACTGAAAGTAAGTGCACTCGATTCGACCGTTGTAGAGTTTTCTTCTCCGGTCTGCCGTCCTTCCCACGGCGCGTTCGAAGCCGGGGAAGGCAGTCAGAAAATAGTGTGACCAGGTGGGAAGTTTTCGCAGCACATGGGGAATCGACTCGTAGAGCACTTCCAAGTCGCGATCGCGGCCGAGCCGTTGACCATATGGCGGGTTGGTAATCAAACAACCGAATCGACGCTTGCTAGTCACCTCCTGCATCGGCATGGCTTGAAAGTGGATATCACCTGCAACGCCGGCACGCTCGGCGTTGTCGCGTGCGGCCCTCAGCACACCACCATCGATATCACTTCCGATCAACTTCTCTTCCAAGCCGTCGAGGGCAACGGCGTCTGCCGACTCACGAACGGACTGCCAAAGTTCGGCCGGAAACGCGGACCATGACTCGCAGGCAAATTCGCGATGACGACCTGGCGCGAGATTGCGACCGATTCTGGCTGCTTCGATGGGAATCGTTCCACTTCCGCAGAAGGGATCAAGCAATGGTCGACCGGCACGCCAGTAACTCAAAAGCACCATGGCGGCCGCCAACGTTTCCTTGAGGGGTGCCCTGGAAACATGAGTCCGATAACCACGACGATGCAAACTGCGACCGGTTGTATCGAGGGTCAACACGGCCACATCTTTTAACAATGCGACATCGATTTTGTATTCCGGCCCCGTTTCGGGCAGCTCATTCGTCTCATGATCACGTCGCAGCGCATCGACGATGGAACGCTTCACCGCTCGCTGGCATGCGGGAACGCTGGTTAACGTCGACTTGATCGATCGGCCAGTGACCGGAAAAGCGGCATCCTGTGGCAACAGAGATCCCCAGTCGATCGCTTTGGTCGATTCAAACAAAGCATCAAAGTCTGCGGCCGGAAACTCAGCCACTCGAATCAAGATACGATCCGCCGTTCGCAACCAAAGATTCGCCGTGCAAACCGTGTTCGCGTCCCCCTGAAAATGAACGCGTCCCGATTCGCCAATGGTGGACTCGATGCCAAGCCCCTGCAGCTCACGTCGAACGACGGCCTCCAACCCGAAGGCGCACGCGGCAATCAAATCGAACGTCTGGTCAGTCAAAAGGGATTACCTTGGTTCCAATTGGCAGGTCAAAAAGGGAATGAGCGGTGCGGTTCATCAACTCGCCAATGCGGATGACCACAAAGCGGCTGAGCTTCGGATGGTTGACTTCGCATGACCAAGCGGTTGACCGGCAAATGCACGCCGATCGACGCTGGCGAACCGAATCCGAACTCAAGGCCAGCCTAGCGAATCAAGCATGGCAGAGTGAGGGGAGGGGAGACGCGTATTACTCGGCCGAGTGGCGTGACGGTCGATCACTGGCGACGATTCACCTTGCTCACAACTCATTCCATCGCGGTGTCGGAGCGTCTGCACGCACCCAGTAGCCGACCGATCCACCGGCTAACTGAATTCCAACTTCAAATCGGTTTGGGGTGAGCCCGCAGGGGCCTCCGACAGTGGGATACCGAGATCGTCCAGCAGTGACCGCAATACATCGACGTTGTATCGACGGCTGAATGTCAGCACGTTCGTGGAACCGTCGTCCGTTCCCTCCTGGAACTCTATCCCGTTCATCAGCCAACCGAGACGAACTTCCAAGCTAGCTTCGGGTGAAAGTGTGTAGTCGTGCGCAGGCATCCACCAGTTGGCTTCTCGCAAATGCCAGCCCTCGTCCGGGTTCTCGCTGCGGCGCAGTCGCAGACGACTCTTCGCAGGAAACGGACCAAATTCATCGCGATTGAACACGACCAATTCGGCATGTCGCGGCTTTCCATATCCTGGCCAAACCTTTGCCAAAATCGGATCCAACATCATCGTGCGATAGAACCGGACCCGCCGGCTGATCCATCGAAACAAGATTGCGGCAACCAGAAAGAACACCAGATTGATCAACGTCGCCAGCGTCGGGCTAAAGGCGTAGATCGCCATCAGCACCGCACACAACGTCTTGTTACAGACTTCGAACACTGCATCCAAGAACGGGACGGGCGTGAGCCACACCATGAACTCGAAAAAGAACTTGACGCTATTGATCACCAAGACATTCACGATCATGGCGATGGCAAGCAACGTATCAACCGTGAAGCCAATCACCCCGAACTGAACCATTGCGACTTGCTCGTCTCCGGCAGATTCCATTGACGCCGCGACCTTGATCACCAACAGAATCACAATCACGGCGTACGCTTCAACACGATCAACGGCCTGGGCAAAGGGCTTGCTGACCTTGGTGAAACGAGGAACGCTCGTCAGGATCGTCAACAGCAGGAAGATCGTGAAAATCACTTCACTGCGAAGTGCTCCCGTCGAGCCCAGCATCGGATTGTCCGTCGCCCAACTCGGTCCCCAAAGCGACAATCCCGACAAACAGGTGACGCCGAAGAAAGGCGAAAGCGCTACCGGAGCAAGCGGCCCCAGCCATTCCGTGATTCCAGCCGATTGAATCCATCCGGACGTGGCGGTGATTTCATCAGCGCCAAACGAGCCCTCCAGATTTGTCTCGATTTGATCGACGACGAAGGAAGCGTCCTCGTCGGACGTTTCCAAGTCGACCTCGGTGCGAACCTGCTCTTGGAACTCGACGCCTCCCGAGTCCTGGGCGAATCCACCGGTCCGAATTACCGGCGGCGAGACCAGCAAGATGAACAACACCAGCAATAGGACTCGTCGCATCAATTTCTCCAAACATCGCGACAGGAATTGGGGAGCCTCGATGACTCCAGCGAAGACATTCTATGTCATTCCGATGCAGGTAGCGGACTTTGGCCCGCACGTCCCGTCGCCCAAAGCCGCAGTCCCTCCAGTCGCTGTTTTCCGCGAGCGTAATAAGCTTCCCCCAGTTGCAGAAGATGCGACTG
>JBPCVD010000147.1:0-6479 GCA_051010815.1 Rubripirellula sp. | reverse complement strand
GCCAGCATTCAGCTCGGGCAGTTCACAGCTCGGCACGGGATCACCAACTGGATTGGTGCTCGATCAGGAATGGATTGGAAACGGGATGATCGATTGTTGCCGGCAGACTACACACATGCGTTGCCTAGTGACGACGTTTCGATTGCCGAAGCAATGAAGGAGGCGGGCTACAGGACCTTCTTTGCGGGGAAATGGCATTTGGGTGGTGATGGATCGTTGCCGACCGATCATGGTTACGACATCAACATTGGTGGACACCATCGCGGTAGCCCGCCCGGAGGATTCTTTGCCCCGTACAAGAACCCGGAGATGGAGAATGGGCCAGACGGCGAATCGCTGACGATGCGGCTTGGGGAGGAAACGGCGGAGTTTATCCGCGCGAATCGGGAACAGCCGTTCTTTGCCATGCTCTCTTTCTACAGCGTGCATGCGCCCGTTCAAACCACGCAGGAGTTGTGGCAAAAGTATCAGGCAGCTGCGCCGGAATTGCCGGCGGGGCAGGGAAGATTCAAAGTCGACCGTACGTTGCCGGTTCGACAGATACAGGATCATCCGGTGTACGCCGGGATGGTTGAAACGACCGACAACGCGGTCGGCAAGGTCTTGGACGCGTTGGATGAATCGGGACTTTCGGATTCCACGATTGTCATTTTCACCAGTGACAACGGCGGCGTTTCCTCGGGTGACGCGTACGCGACCAGCAATCTACCGCTCCGCGGGGGCAAAGGACGACAGTGGGAAGGTGGGATTCGCGAGCCGTTTTACATCCGTTTTCCACGCGTGACGAAAGCGGAATCGACCTGCGATGTTCCTGTTACCGGCGCCGACTTTTACCCGACCATCCTTGATCTCTGCGGTGTCCCTGCTCGCCCCGAGCAGCACGTGGATGGTGTGTCACTGGTTCCGCTCATGCGTGGCGAATCGATCGATTCTCGGCCCCTGTATTGGCACTACCCTCATTACGACAATCAGGGCGGCGAGCCAAGCTCTCTGTTTCGGGATGGCGATTGGAAACTGATTCATTACTACGAGGACGGCCGCAATGAACTCTATGACTTGGCGGTCGACCCGACCGAGATCAGCGATCTGTCACTGACCCATCCGGTACGCACGGCGGAAATGTGGGCACAGCTCCAGTCGTGGTTGGATTCGGTCGACGCAAAGTATCCGCAGCCTGACCCCCGATTTGACCCAGCTCGAACGGAGGCAAAGTTCCGTCGAGCACAAACGGAGCTGAAGGAGAAGCTCGAGAAGTCGCATGCGGCCATGCTGGACCCGGATTGGAAGCCCAACGCGACTTGGTGGGGAAGCATGGTCACCGAGGACTGAGGCGGATCGGCGGGGTCCTGCGGCTGGGACCGTCGCTGCAATCGGCATTACCGGCACAAGTGAGTCTCGGGCTGCCGTAGAAACGATCGAACTGGAACAATTCTCGTCACCCCCGTGATCAGAGTAACCCATTTTTGAGCAGGTGACCGAGCGTTTCGGTCATGTTCCTGTCGCCCATCTCGGCGGAAAAATGAGTCACTTGTCTAGTCAGCCCATGTCCATGCCTGCGGACGTTGATGCGGATCCTTATTGGGTGCCGCAGCACGACGCGTCCGAAGCGATCCGTCGCATCGACGAAACGCTCGAACTGATCTCCGAAGCGACCGCCTCGATCTCGGCAATTGCACCTCTCGGGCGACGAGAGCTTTCGATTATTTTGCCGGTCTACAACGAGCTTAAAACGCTGCCGGTCGTCCTGGATCGAATTGAGCAGACGTTGGCCCTCGACGCTGAGGTGATCATCGTGGATGACGGCAGCACCGACGGCACCTCCGAGTGGCTCGACGGGCTTCCGCCGCATCCCGACCGGAGGGTCATTCATCGGCGCGTGAATCACGGCAAAGGCTCGTCCATTCGCCTCGCCGTGCGTCACGCATGCGGTTCGGTGATCGCCATTCAGGACGCCGATTTGGAATACGATCCGGTCGATCTCGCTCAAATCGTCAGGCCGATCCTGGAAGGGGAATCGAAAGCTGTCTACGGGTCACGCTATCTTCGGCGCAACACTGATTCTGCATGGCATCGTGCCGGCAACTGGTTGTTGACCAAGACGAGCAACGTGTTCACGGGCCTTCAGCTTTCCGACATGGAAACTTGTCACAAAGCGTTTGAGGGCGACCTGCTACGCTCGATTCCGCTGCAAGAATGTCGGTTCGGTTTTGAACCGGAAATCACGGCGAAAATCGCGAGTCGCGTTGCCCACGTCCGAGAAGTCTCCACTCAATACAAGAGTCGAGGATACGACGCGGGGAAGAAGATTGGATGGCGTGACGCGATCGCCACGCTGGTCTGCATTTGGAAGTATCGACGCGGTTAATCAACCAGGAAGGTTGCGTTGATACTTTGGCGTTTGCGATGCAGGAAGATCCACATCATGCTCTTCTTGAAAGCGACGACGTTCGATGGCATCCGCGTAAAAGCGAAGCCAAGTTTCATTGTCTTCGATGCAACGCCACTCGAGAAACTTGCCGGGCAATTCGACCTTCTTCTCGCAGCAGGGGAGAATGTCTCGGTAGATGATTTTGTAAAGGTCTCGGTCAGACAGGTGGTCGGTGAAACGAAGCACGACCTTCTGAGAGTAGAGCCGGTCAACCGTGGTTAGAAGCAGGGACGCGAGGGCCTCGTCATCGAGCGAGTCGGGAGACGGCAACTCCATCACAGGGGTGAACCAACTGGCGATCGGAAGGGCAGGTGCTCGTTCCCAAGCGAGCATCGACGCCAGATACTCGTTTTCCGTCCGCAATGACATGCGGGTGACAGATGGATCGTCGATCGACTCGTCCCGATACGGTTCCAATTCGTCTCGCAAGCGTGCGTTGGCCAACAGCAAATCGACTTCATCGATCGCACGCCGGCTGGTCTCGCTTGTGTCCATGTTCGGTTGCCTCAATCGGGTCGGGAGGTTCACATCGGGCGGCCGACTCAAGCGTCCATTCACTCGCGTCTGACTCTGCCTTCACGATTCCGATCGTATCCGTCATGGCCGCCTTCTCAACGAGCTTTTGAACGAAAACAGCCGTTTGTGGAGAAATTCAGTCGCCCAGCCATACCCTGATCGTTACGAGCGGAACGTTTTATCAGCTTTTGCCATCATTCCCATTCTTCGACCTCAAGAATCCATTGCCGCCACGCTGTGCCAGGGGGGCATTTTGAATGGAATGACGGCCTCGGGTTGCCGCTGAATCAAGCAGGTTTTGCAAGCAAAAGTCGCGTTTCAAGACCGCAATGCGGCGGTCTCAGGATTGCCGCCTGATTGTCTCGAAGTCGCCGACTTTCGCGCCCGATCGGGGCATCCTTCTCGAAGGGAGAAACACCTCGAATTGGTTCCGCTTTGCAAGGCGAAGTTGGCTGCTTACCCGATGTGGCGCTCGTACAAATTGGCATGGCGTGCCACCATCGCGTCGACCGTGAATTCGGATGCAATTCTGCGTTTGGCGGTATCCGCAAGTTGCTCCGCTACGTCGCGATGTTCCAACAACGCGTTCGATTGGCGAGCGAAGTCGGCAGTGTCACCGAGCTTTACCAAACGGCCGGTCTTGTGGTCCAGCACGAGGTCTCGGTTGCCGGGAATGTCCGAGGCAATCACGGGTACGCCGGCCTGCATCGCCTCGATCACCGAGTTGCTTTGTCCTTCGTATTCGCTGCCAATCCAATACAGGCTCGCGTGAGGCAGTAGGTCGGCAACATCGTCTCGTTGTCCTACAAACCGCACGTGTTTCGGAATAGAGACGGCGTCGCGATGCCGGAGCAATTCTCCTCGCTGGGGACCGTCGCCGATGATCACCAACGAGGTGTTCAGTCGTAGCGTCGATAACAATTCGCCTGCCCAGATCAGATCCCGGTAACGCTTTTGCGGCCAGAGTCTTCCGACGGCCAAGACGAGCTCCTGATCGGGCTCAAGTTGAAGCCTCGCAAAGGCCTCGGTGCGATCGATTTGCGTCGGACGCTGGGGTTCGATTCCGTTCGGAATGATCTCGAACAGACTCGGATCGATTCCGTTGGCGGCGTAGAAATCGCGTACACCACTGCTGTTCGTCGTGATCGCGTCACTGCAGGCGGCCAGACGTCGGTCGATCATGAAATGCGCGGTGGTCTTCCATGGATCAACGCATCGTTCGCTGCCGATGATATGCGGCACGCGGGCAAGCTTCGCTGCCGCCCTTCCGAAACTGTTGGCTGCGAACAACCAAGTGTGAACCAGATCCGGTTTGAGACGAATCAGCTCGCGTCGGAGTCGGTACAGTGCCGTCGGATCGGCTTTGAACCGTTTTCCGATCACCGTCACAGGGATGTCAGCGTCGCGCAGACGTTGGCTGCGCGGACCGTCTCGTGTCAGCAGCACGACGTGGACGTCGAATTGATCCCGTGGCAAATTCTCGGCCAACAAGCAAAGTTGTTTCTCCGCGCCGCCGCGGTCCATCGTGGGAATGATCAGTACGATTCGTTTCGTCATGAAACGGCCTTGATTGACGAGGCGGGGCGATCTGGACGTCCTTGCACCAGTTTCTCCATGAGGGCGATACACGCTTGAATCGATTCGCTCTGGGGGCGGGACCTCAGCAGTGTTCGGCGCAACTCGCTCGCGTTCGTTTGGGCGGTGGCAATGTCATCCAGGACGCGAACCAATCCGAGACGAATTTGTTTGGACGTGGCTCCGTTGCACCACTGAATCAGCTTCGAAGGGCTCTGGTCCGGTTGACCGGCGGCGGCACCTGACAACACGGCGCGTGTCGAAACATTGTCGATGGTCACAATCGGGATCTCTGTCGAGACGGCGGCACGCAAGAAGTAGTCTAGCCCGCTCTCATCCGGCTGCACGAACATATCGGCTGCGGCAAACAGGTCTTCATAGTCGCAGAACGATCCCGGCATCGCAATTGACGCGCGAATGCCATCACTTCGAAGGCTTTCGTAAATCCAGTCACGATAAGGCCCATCACCAATGAACCAGATGCGAAGATTGGGATACTTGGCGATCAGGTGGGGCGCCGCTTTGACAAGCAGATTGATTCCGCCGCTTCGCGTCATTCGAGAGGCACACAACAGCACGGGGGCGTCGTGATCGGCCACTAGATCGGAGTTCACGGCCCCGAGAGCTTCGCGTGCCAGGTGCCGCCCGCGTGCTGATCGAGGTCGCATCGGCGCGAATCCCTCATCCACCCGCTCAACAGATTCAGCTGAATACCCGTCCGCAATCAGTTCGCGTTGGTGAACCGCGCTCTGGGCAATCACGACGTCGGCCTGCTTCCCGATCATTCCGCATTTGCGAGCCGATCGACTGCTGCGCCACCAGACGGAGTCGCTCTCGTCACCCCAACCGCTGGAACGGAGCACAACGGGGACATTCAATGCTTTGGCCGCTTCGATGGTGGCAACCGATTCGTCGCGAATCGAATCAGCCATCAAGACGTCAAAACTGCCCGCGTTTTCTTTCAGCCAAGTTGTGAGGTGACGAACGTATCGTCCCATCGACCAATCGCTACGCGGTGCAGCTGCGGGGCGATGAACGGCCACCTCACGAACCATCAGTTCTTCCGGCCAAGACGAGGCGAACCGAGGCGACAGAACTTCCACGTGAACGCCGGCTCGATGCAATGCACAGGCGGTCTCGGTCAGGTAGTTTGCCGAATCAATCGAGCCGTGTGGCCAGAAGTGGCGACCGATTAGCAACACGCGCAATGACCGAGTCACGTTTCTAGTTCCGCCGCCGTTGCTTCGATCTCGGCCGGTTCCAAGACGGCTAAATAGGGGAGATTGCGGTACATATCCAAGTAATCCAGCCCGTAACCGACGACAAACTCATCCGGTATCTCAAAGGCCGTGAAGTCGGGACGCATCTCGACACTGTGGTCACGCAGTTTGTGCAACAACACCGCTGTTTCCACGCTCGCGGCTCCAAACTCGTGCATCATTCCGCTGATGCGATCGAGGGTCTTGCCGGTGTCAAAAATGTCGTCCACTAGCAGCACGTCGCGTCCTTTGACATCAATCATCATCGCCGCATCGACGTGCAATTCACCCGATGAAGTCCCCCCACGATAACTCGATGCCCGGATCACTCCGACCCGCTGTGGCATCGAAAGTCGCCGGATCAGATCGGCAAACAGCACCAAGCTGCCAGTCATGATCGCGATCACGGTCAGAGGACGGTCCCCATAGTGGGCATCGATTTCGGCGGCGAGCTTTTGAACGCCTTTGTTCAACTCGGATTCGCTGAGCAATACCCTCATTTTCGCTCCGTTACTTTGCTCGCAAGGGGGTCGGATGGTCAAAGGTTGCTCGCGTCATCGAGCAATCATTCTTATAGGTTGAGTGAAATTGTCCGGCTCGGCAATCTGGGGGCTTTGCGTCGCGGATGCGCTGCATCCGACGTGAAGCGAATGCAGCGGTCGCATCGAGCCGAAACTAGCCTCAGCAAGAGGGGTGATTTG
>JBPCVD010000146.1:0-3114 GCA_051010815.1 Rubripirellula sp. | reverse complement strand
ACCGCCAAAGCAGGTCAGATCGACCGAGGTGGCTCAACGTGATCGCAGCAATCGCGCGACGTCTGGCCAGCGCATCGCTCTCGGCCTCGGTGAGTTCAGGACTCGGCTCCTGATCAAGTACGTCACGCAACAACCCGACAGCCTTCAATGGATGACCGGACAGCTTTGGCTGAATGACTGCGTGCCGAGTCGCGTCAGATACAACTGCTAAATCGACAAGAAGCTTCGGGTCGTCGTGCGCGAAATCGGCCACGATGCTGGTCGTGGTTGATTTTTGTGAGTCCGACAGGGCACCGTTGTGAAGCTGCTCTACAAGCGCTGGCAATAGAAGGTTCCGAATCGGATACAGCGAATCGGTGAGCGTTGCGTGTTGGTTGGGATGAAGGTTTGCCTGGGTTGCGAATTGCACCGCAACGAAAGATGAAACCTGGCTCCAACGCTCCCGGGCGGCGTCGGTGGTGGGCGGGTCGAAATGAGCCAATGCCACGGCGTTTCGCAAACGAACGACTGCCGGCGCAGTATCATCCAGCAACACATTCCATTGCCGCGGAGCGACCTCGTCACGATACGGATAGATCGCATCTCGCACGACCAGGAAATCGACGAGTTCCAGCGGCTTGTCAGTGGCGTTCATACGGTCCACCAAATACTCCAGACGACCGGGGTCGATCGGCAGTAAACCAAGGCTGACGCGATCTCGGTCGTGCGGTGACAAATCTGGCTGTTGAAGCATCGATGTGAGCTTGGGATCGACCCATTGGCGATACGGCGTGAGATTGCTCACGACGGTTGAGACAGCTTCCGGTCGGGCATCAAGCAGTAAATCAACTTGCGTCTCGGCGCCCTCGCGCTGCGCGGCCAAGGTCTTCTGCCACTGCCAAGTCACACCCAAGAACGCCAAACCAATTACGAGAACAAGCGTACCGATCAAGAATGCCACAGCCGGCCGCCGTCGCGCCCACTTCAGCCCGCGTTCCATTCGCCCGACTGGCCGCGCCGAGATTGGCTCGTCCCGCAAGAAACCTCGCAGATCGTCGGCCAATGCATCGGCACAGGCGTACCGTTTCAGCGGGTCCTTCTCGAGGGCCTTCATGCAGATCGTCTCAAGATCCCTTGGCAATCGTGGTTGAAGACGCCGCAATGGTATCGGTTCGTCCTCGCGAAGCATCTGCAACGTCTCCACGGTCGTCGCCCCGTGGAATGGGGTGCGCCCTGCCAGCAACTCATACAAAATCGTCCCCAGCGAATACACGTCGGCGGCAGGCCCAATATTGCGACCCTCCGCCTGCTCAGGGGCCATGTATCGCGCGGTTCCCAAGACTTGACCAGTCGTGGTTTGTTGCGCGTCGACATCCAATTGCTTTGCCAACCCGAAGTCGGAAATCTTCGGAACCAGACCGCCGCTTGTCGTGCGAGCCTTCAATTCAGAGTTGCTGCCAGAAGAAGACTTCCTTGCGATCGAGGATCCAACTCTTGCCAAAGGAGTCCTGCTCGACGATCGATCAGTCTGTTCGAGCAAAATGTTTCCCGGTTTGAGATCGCGGTGCACCACCGATTTATCGTGGGCGTACTGCACAGCTCGGGAAACGATTTCAATCATCTCCGCGGCAAACTCCGGCGTTTGCGGAACGCCAGCGGCCAACCGCGCCAAGCTGGGCCCCTCCACCAATTCGAAGGTCAAGTAAGGTTGACTCTGGTACTCGCCGACATCAAAAATCTGAACGATACTCGGGTGCCGCAACCGAGCGACCGTTTCGGCCTCGGAACGAAACCGCGCAAGTTGTTCGGCGCTGGCGAATTGGCCGACCAGCACCATCTTGATCGCGACGTCTCGCTTCAACTTGAGATCGGACGCCCGATAGACGACGCCCATTCCGCCACGCCCCAAAACTGCGGTGACCTTATAGCCATCGATTTTCGGGAAACGCGACGTGCGTTCACTATCCTGCGTCTCGGCTGGGTTCGTTTGCGCGACCGGCTGCAAGTCGGTCGCTTCACCAGCTTCGCCACCCTGATTCCCGGAAAAAGGCTCTCGCGATTGGGTCATCGATGTGGCGATCCTCGACATTCTTGTGAGGCGGGTCTCGGCGATCGTCCCCATCATACCCTTTGGACCGGTCACGCAACGACGTTCCGCTGCATCACTCGCGGCAGTTGCATGATTTCGATCACTGTGGCGTCCAGAATTCCGGATCACGCTTATGGGACGCGTGCATTGACGCGCCCTAACGACGAGACTGTGAGTGTGGAGGGTTCGAACGACCGGGGTTCGGATGTCGAGGCAGCGCGTGAAGATTTACGAACATGGATGACCTGAAGACGGGCATGGCTTCATGCAGACTCAGAATAGCTGCCACGCCTTTTCGTCAAGTTCACTCTGCAGGTTTGAATCGTTTGCCCTCGCAAGCAAATCGTAGTAGGCGTACGGATATTTGAAGACGTGGCCGATGCCGAGCGCCCCATCACCCCGCTTGTTCCAGTACTCGGTGTCACGTGGCCGCAGTTTGCTGAAACCGTGATCCTTGATCTTGCGGTCTCCAGGCTGCGGTCCAAGCCTTGTCACCGTCACGTACTTGCGAAACGCAATTCGACAACTCTCAGCCCATTCTTCATCGCCCATCGCAGCCATTTCGACGAGCGACTGACCAAACGTCAACATGTGGCCGGCATATCCCTGGCCAAAGCCGACGAATCGATCGATGGCGGCACTCGCTTCCTTCAAGATGAACTTCGAAGCGGCCGCATCCTCCTTGAATGGCGGAGGATCCACCGACTCATCAGGTTCGACGTCGCGCCACGGCTTGAACGACCGAATCAGTTTGCAGACTCCGTCGACGCGCTGGGGCGTTGCGGTTTGAGGCATCATTCGAAACGCTTTGATCGCGTGCATTGCAAAGATTGCATCGTGGCCGACCTCGCGCAATACACCACCCCCTTCCGCCAAGGCTTTGCCAACCTGTTCGATCGCATCCGGTTCCAAATCACTCTCTGGAAACGGCTCACAAAGCTTCGAGGGTGCCCAATTCAGATCGAAGAGCTCGACAATGCGAGCCTCAGTCGCGTCATCCAAATCGTTGTCGACACACATCATGTGTGCCGAAATCATCGCGGCGG
>JBPCVD010000145.1:0-18309 GCA_051010815.1 Rubripirellula sp. | reverse complement strand
GTGCTACGCTCATCCCGGATCGTGACAAGATCCAGGCGAGGATCGAACCCGCGAAGCCGGCGCCAATGATGGCCACGTCAAAGCTCGATTTCATTTTGTCGGCCACGCCGTTTGTTCGAGATTTGCACGTTGAAGTTTCGCCCGCTGTTCGCGGTTGCGGTCAACGTCCCACAAGTCGAGCGTGATCGCGGCTTGACCATCCGCGTCGGTCAATAACTGGTGCTGGATTTCTCCGAGTTGATCGAGCGAGAACGTCGGTAGCTGATCGGACTGGCCATTCCAACCGTGTCCTGATCTGGCGGGAATGATACTGATGTGTCTGGCGCTCGATGCGATTGCATGTCGCACCGACAAACGCGCCCAACGAATCGATTCCCGCGCACTGATACCCGGCACTCCGAGAATCAAGAAGACTCGGAGATCGATTCCTCGTTCCCTAAGAACGTTTGCATAAGCCCCGAATTCATCTCGCGACATTTGCTTTCCAAGTCGTTTTAACCATCGCGGTTGAACGGTTTCGAGTCCCACTGCGACTTCAATCTGCATGGGCATCAACTGTTGGAATTCTTGTAGCCTTTGCAATCCAAAACGTGGGTGGTTTTCAACGATCACCCGTTCGAACCGTTGGCAATGTTGGGCGATCGCCCGGTGGTCGCGTGGGGGGATGCTTCGAGGATCGAAGAAGTTGCCACTGTTGTAAAGTTTCAGCCATTTTGCATCGGAGTCAGCGACCGCGGTTTCGATCTGTCGAGGGACGGCACCCACTGGGGTTGCGGTCGGAAGTGTATTGAGATGCAGATCGCACATGCTGCAACCGATCGGGCAAGAGGACACGGTCAAGAAGACAGTGGTTGTTTCGACCTGTCCTCCCTGTCCATCGGGCTCAGGCTCGTGAATAACCAGGTAAGGTTTGTCCGGCGAGAGCGATTGTCGGTTCATGGCATCGTTTGAGAATTTCGGCTTCGCAAACGCGACAACCATTCCGAGACAAGTAGCGTCTTGTCACTCGGAAAGGCCGCGACTTGTTACTCGGAGAGACCACGACGTGCTCGCAGTCGAGCGACCATGGCAACCGACGAGATGCCTATCAGGAAAATGCTGAATGCAAAGTAGCTTAACAAGACCTTCAAATTCCCAACGTTCGCAGGCGTCTCATCGAACTCTCGCTTCAGGTTAGCATCGAGAGGGATCGAGAATAGTGCGGAAAATGGGCTGGTGATACCGACCCACTCCATGCTCGCGATGCGTTCCGGGGCGAACTCCAGAATCTGCATAAGAGAAACGACCGCAGGAGGAGCGACATAAAGAAGCAGCAACACAACGTAAGTGCTCAGAAGAGCGATCGACGTTTTTCTTGTGAATAGAGAGCAGACCAACGCAACGACTGCATTGACTAGGCAGACCATCAACACGACCGCGAACATCGCAAGGACCGATGGCCAATTGGTCCAGAAACTCATGTTGAGCGCCGTGCCAAGCAGAAGCGGCCATAGCAAGAACGATGTCAGAACAGACGAGATGCGGAAGCCAACGATGAACTTTCCCCACAGAATCTGCCACGGTGTCAACGTCGTCGTCAACAGGAGATCGAGTGTTTGGCGTTCGCGTTCGCTGGTCATGCTGCCAGCGAGGAACACGGGGCCCACAAGCATATTGAAGACGATCACATAGACGCAGAACCAGGCGCATCTTTCGATCTGCCAGAATAGGAAAACTCCCATTAGCGGAATGGCGAGTAGCATGCTGATTTGGATCACCAAACGCAGCATCAACGTACCCTGGCTGAATATCTCGCTGTGGATTTCTTTGTCATACACAGGATTCGAGCCATCGGGCATCAGCTCCTGTTTCTTGGGCGGTGCGAACAGTCGATCGGGGAATTGGTCAGGCTGAATCACCAAGCCAACTGCTTCCTCCGCCTCTTTTTCCAGGTCAATGACCTCCTTGCCTTCGCTTCCGACATCGGGTGGATAGAGCATTCGGCCGGCGGCTGCGGAACACATCAAGATCACGGCAGCCAGGACATACGCGGGGACGACAAGCAGTGCGACCTTCAAACGAAGTTCGCCATCGCCTTCCAGTGCTTGCCAGAACATGATCGCGGTGATCACAAGCGGAAGAATGATCAGATAGCTGACGACGAGCGAACTGCTGGTGCGCGAAAAATAGCTGCTGCAAAAGACACCGATCGCCCCAAACAGAATGACCGAGACGATCAGTCCCAGGTAAGCGGCCAGCACTTCGTAGACGCTGACTCCACCGAGCGGCAGGCACAAAACGATAATGGGAAGCGACGCCAGGATCAGCATTCCCAAGTGCGTCAGCGACGCGACCATCTTTCCCAGTACGATGGCGCCGGGACGCAGCGGACTGGCCAGAAGCATCTCATAAGTGTGCCGCTCCTTTTCACCGGTGATGGCGCCTGCGGCAAAACTTGGCGCCATCAACGACGCGATTACATACTGGCCAAGAAAGAAGAGGTTCACCAACTTCTCCGCCGACCGTGGGTTGGTGGTCAGATCAAGACGTTCGTCGGTGGGCCAAGCGATCAGGACGACCGCCGCAAGTAGCAATTGATAGACCGCCAACAACAGAAACGCGCGATTGGTGCGAAGGTTGACCAACAGCTCGCGTTGCAGGACGGGATTTTCAAGTACGTACATGTCGGTCGTGGTTCAGGGACGAATCGGCGTCTTCGATGGTGAGCCCGCTTCTTCAACGACGTATTGTGGCACGGCATAGCCCGGAAGCACGTCGCGTAGTTTGGAGATTAACTGTTGTCCACGCTCGACCGATACCTCGAAATGTGCCGCACCCTGGACGCGATCGAGCTGGTGCAGGTAGTAAGGTTGAACACGATGATTCACCAACGTTCGGCAAAGCTCGATCAACGCGTTTGCCTCATCATTGACACCTCGCAGGAGGACCGCTTGGTTCAGTACGGGAATGCCAGCGTCGACTAGTCTACCGAGTCCTGCAAGTACATTCGCGGACAGTTCGCGCGGATGATTGGCGTGAATCACCATCCAAACGGCAAGTCGGCTCTTTGCAAGTCGTTCTATCAGCTCTGGTGTGACGCGTTGAGGAATCACGACAGGCATTCGACTGTGAATTCGAAGTCTGCGAACATGATCGATGGCTTCGATCGATGTGAGCAATTCGCTCAACTTGCCATCCGTTGTGGTCAACGGGTCACCGCCGCTGAGGATCACTTCTTCGACGTCTTCGTTTTCACGCAAATAATCCAGAGAGGGACGCCAGTCGTCGCTTCTCGAACTGGTTGACTGGTAGGGGAACTCTCGCCGGAAGCAGTAACGGCAGTGCACGCCACAAGCGCCAGTGGTCAGGACCAGTGCACGGCCGTGATATTTATGAAGCACGCCGTGGGACGCCAAGGCCTGCAGGTCACCGACTGGGTCTGCCGTGAATCCAGACGCACTTTGGCCCTCGGCCGGGACTGAGAGCACTTGCCGGAGAAGCGGATCGGCGGGATCGCCATGTCGCATCAGACTCAGGAACTCCAGCGGGACGAACGTCCCAAAGTCCTGTTCGTACTTCGGCGGCTCCGATCGCTCCGTGCCAGGGGGGATCGGGAGTGGATCTTCAAGCCCCAGAATCTGTCGAAGTTCACGTGGCGATCGGATTGCCCGTTTCATGGCCGTTTGCCAGTCGACGGGGGGCAAATCAGATTCCTGATGCGGTCCCGAGAAAGCGGTCGGGACAAAATCGGAGTTGGCCGCTAGAATCTCATCCGATTGGTTGGTCGACCCGTTCCGCATCATTCGAATCAACGGTTAGCCCTCTCGTTTTTCACAGTGACTCGTACGACGGAGCCATCGTTTACATGGCTACTTATAACACAAGCGACTTCCGAAAAGGGCTCAAGATCCAAATTGATGGCGAGCCATACCTGATGACCGACATGCAATTTGTGAAGCCCGGAAAAGGCAATGCCTTTTACAAATGCAAGATGAAGAATCTGATTCGGGGAACATCGCTGGATCGGACCTACAAAGGCGGCGATTCGCTGGAGTCGGCTGACGTGGAGACCACGGATGTTTCGTTCCTGTACCGTCAGGGCGAGGATTACGTCTTCATGCACCAGGAGACCTTCGAGCAGTACGAAGTCACCAAGCAGGTCGCTGGCGACGTCTGGAAGTACCTGAAGGACGGTATGGTCTGCACGATGACCCTCTATAACGGGAACGCGATCATCGTTGAGGCGCCAAACCAGGTGGAACTGGAAGTGATCGACTGCGCTCCGGGTGCGAAAGGTGACACAGCGACCAACGTGACCAAGCCCGCCAAAGTGGAGACTGAGGCAGAGTTCATCGTGCCTGGTTTCATCAAGATGGGGAACGTGATCAAAATTGACACGCGAACCGGCGAATATGTCGAACGTGTCAGCAACTAGCTGGCACGCCATTCGGCCTGGCCGCGCGAACGTTCGTCTCGAAAATTGCCAACCGCAGGACAGATCTGTCGCGGTGCTGATCCGCCGCAGGGACTGATATGCACCGCGGGCCCGATGCATGCCGCTGATGCATGCCGCCGAGGCAAGGTCGAGTCGGCGTCCGGACCGCGGATACCGTTGCTTGTCTCTTCTGAGGCTTGCATCGTCTCGCGTATTCGACGGTGGTCGACCCGGCGCGGGGTCGGTGGTACGTTGCCGAACTGCTGTTGCCGGTGGAAAAGCCGGTTTCGTAAGCGAGGTCGCTCAACGAGAGTGTTGAGGTCCGCTTCTAACTTTCTCTTGGTCTTCGAACGCAAACGCGTTCGAGCCGTGGTCAGCCACGGCGGTGCACGTCCGCGATCGGTGTCATCATGGTCAACACACTCTTTCTGCCTGAACTGCGTGAAATGTTGGCCGAGGGCAATCGCCCCGAGCTGGAGGAGTTCTGCGTTGCCCTCAATCCGGGCCGTACTGCTGAATTCATGGAAGGATTGTCGGATCCGGAGATTTGGAGCGTGCTGCAGTACGCACTGCCAGAGCGTCGAGCTGAGATCTTCGGGTATTTTCCTGAGGAGCGTCAGGTCGCCATGCTGGAGGTTCAGCAGCCTGAGGAGGTTGCTGAGCTTGTCGAGGAAATTCCGGCGGACGATCGCGTCGACCTGCTTCAGGAATTGCCGGACGACCGCGTCGAAGAGATCATGCCGTTGCTGCCGGTGGAAGACCGGCGTGACATTCAACGTCTGCAGTCGTACCCGGATGAGACGGCCGGTGCACTGATGACGACGGAAGTCGCGATGTTGGCCGAGAATCTGACTGCCCGCGAAGCGCTGGAAGAACTGGGTCGGCAAGCGAGCGAGTTGGAGACGATCTATTACCTGTATGTCGTGGACGAGAGTCGACTGCTTCGGGGGATCGTTTCGACGCGACAGCTGGTTTCGTCTCTTGTGCGCCCTTCAAAGACGCTTGGCGAGATGATGGAGTCGGATCTCGTCGTTGCATTGGTGACCGATGACCAAGAGACGGTCGCTGAAAAGGTCGAAAAATACAATTTGTTGGCGATCCCAGTCGTCGATTCTGGCCGGCAGTTGTTGGGAATCATTACGCACGATGACGTGATCGACGTGGTTCGCGAGGAGCTTGCCGAAGATGCTCAGCGGATCGCGGCCGTTGCGCCCTTGGAGGACGATTATCTGCGAATCGGACTGTTCACGCTCTTGTGGAAACGTGGGCTGTGGCTGACGATCCTGTTCTTCGCGGCATTGTTGACAGCCCTCGCGCTGCGGCACTACGAGCTTGAGCTGGAAAAGTACACATGGTTAGTCTGGTTCATTCCGCTAATCATTAGTGCTGGTGGAAACTCGGGAAGCCAATCCGCGACGCTGGTGATCACCGCGATGACCAGCGGTGAGGTCGAGTTTCGGGACTGGCCTCGCGTCATGTGGCGTGAAGTCGTTGTCTCCCTGGTGTTGGGAGGATTCCTGGCGATCATCGGTTGGGCGGTCGCGATGTTCATCGCTCCCAACGCTCAAGACGCTCTCGTCATTCCACTGACGCTAATTTCGGTCATCTTCTGCGGCTGCTTTTGTGGTGGCTCTCTTCCGATCGTGTTCAAGCGACTTGGACTCGATCCGGCCATGATGAGCAATCCATTTGTGGCGGGCATCGTCGATATCTTGGGAATCGTGATCTACATCAACATCGCTCGGGTAGTGTTGGGTTAACGACGCAGGTTGTTAGAAAGCCTGCTGGCGAATGCGTGTTGGCCTGGCCTCCGCATCACGAGGCAACATGCGGATTGGGGAGATTGGAAGCCCTGGTTGGAACGCAGGGGGACTCCTCCGAAACCAGAGAAGCGAGAGCATGATCGCCGTCTTGGTTGCTCAACTGGCGTTTGCTTCCCTGGTGGGCACTTTCACTATCCGGTGGCGCATGAAAAAAGGCGGCCGATATGAAATCGGCCGCCTTCTGATTTGCGATTGATCTACGGGGATCAATACATGTCGTGGTCGCCACCGGTGCCTTTGCCACCGCCCTCTTTGGGCTTCTCTGCAACAAGTGCATCGCTGGTGAGCAACAGAATTGCAACGCTGGATGCATTGCCCAGCGCGGTGCGTGTCACTTTCGTGGGGTCGATCACGCCAGACTTGACCAGGTCCTCGTAGGTATCGGTCAAGGCGTTGTAGCCGCCATTGCCCTTCATGCCGAGAACTTTCTCGCAAACGATTCCGCCGTCTTGGCCGGCGTTTTCGGCGATCATGGTCAGAGGTGCGCGGCAAGATCGAAGCACGATGTTGTAGCCAACGACTTGGTCGTCGGTCAGGTCATCGCTCGGCTTGACGGCGCCCGAAGCGCGAAGCAGTGCGACACCACCACCCGGAAGAATGCCTTCCTCGACGGCAGCACGAGTTGCGTGCAATGCGTCTTCGACACGAGCCTTCTTTTCTTTCATCTCGCTTTCGGTCGCAGCACCAACATTGACCTTGGCAACACCACCAGCCAGCTTTGCCAATCGCTCTTCCAGCTTTTCGCGATCGTAGTCGCTGGTGCTGTTATCGATTTCGCGGCGGATCTGGTCGATGCGAGCTTTGATGTCGGCAGTTTTTCCGCCACCTTCGATGATCGTCGTGTTGTCCTTGTCGACGATGATCTTTTTGGCCCGGCCCAGTTGTGGCAGGTCAACGCTTTCCAGCTTGACGCCCAATGCCTCGAACACGGCGTGTCCGCCGGTCAGGATTGCGATGTCTTCCATCATGGCTTTGCGACGATCGCCGTAGCCAGGTGCTTTGACGGCACAGACGGTGAAAGTACCGCGAAGTCGGTTGATTACCAGTGTGGCAAGTGCCTCACCGTCAACGTCCTCAGCGATGATCAACAGAGGCTTGCCCTGCTGAACAACCTTCTCAAGAAGTGGCACCATGTCTTTGATGTTGCTGATCTTCTTTTCGAAAACCAGGATGTAAGCGTCCTCAAGGACAGCTTCCATCGAAGCGGGATCGGTGACGAAGTAGGGCGACAAGTAGCCGCGATCAAACTGCATCCCTTCGACCCACTCTTGCTCGGTTTGAAGGCTCTTGCCTTCGTCGACGGTGATCACACCGTCTTTACCGACTTTGCTCATCGCGTCTGCAAGCAGGTCGCCAATTTCACGATCGTTGTTGCTGGCGATCGTAGCGACACTTGCCATGGCTTCCTGGTCTTTGACCTTGGTTGCCATCTTGTGAAGCTTGGCGGTGATGTCAGCGACAGCGGTTTCGATACCGCTCTTCATCTGAATCGGGTTCACGCCAGCGACAACAGCTTTGAGGCCTTCGTTGAAGATCGCCTCGGCCATGACGGTCGCGGTGGTCGTTCCGTCACCGGCAACGTCGCTCGTCTTGCTTGCGACTTCGCGAACCATTTGAGCGCCCATGTTTTCATAGACGTCTTCCAGTTCAATTTCCTTCGCAACGGTTACGCCGTCTTTTGTGACAGTCGGGCTACCGAAGCTCTTCTGCAGAATGACGTTGCGGCCTTTTGGGCCGAGCGTCACTTTGACCGTGCGGGCCAGTTTAGAAACGCCGCGGCGAATCGCCTCGCGCGCTTCTTGTTCGAATGCAATGATTTTTGCCATGAGAATTCTTGTCTTGCTAGATGTGTGTGTGTCAGGTGGACAGTGAACGAAGCTGGCGTGTGATTACTCGACCACAGCCAAAACGTCGTCTTCACGCATCAGCAGGTACTCGATGTCGTCGATTTCGACGGTCTCGCCCGCATAGCTGCTGAAGAGAACCACATCGCCATTGTTCAGTTGGCTTGCGGCACGCGATCCGTCGTCGAGAAGACGACCACTGCCAACGGCAACGACTGTGCCGCGAGCTGGTTTTTCACGAGCCGAATCTGGGAGCACGATTCCGCCGGCGGTCGTTTCTTCGCTCTCAACACGCTTCACGACGATGCGCTCGCCCATGGGCTGCAGACGAATCTTGGACTGTTTTTTGGTGGCCGTTGCCATCTGTGGGGTACCTCTTCTCTGCGAGCTGGAAAGTGTGTTTGACTCTGTCGTATCGGAATTTCGTCCGCGGCGGCGTTCTGACCGGGGTCTAGACGATCCGCGCACGATTGGCAGTGAACTGCAGTGACGGGCCGTTAACAGCAACCCGTGTGCCATTCGCTATGATTTGTTTCCAAAGTCTTTTCTGGCAAAGGGTTTGCCTCGATTTTGGGAGTGCCGGTAAGCCGCTGGGTGTCCAAATTGGCAGGGCGGTCGGGCCCGGTTCGAGCTCAACCTCCGGCCAGGGTCGGCAGGGCGGCGTCTTGAGGTCGACTCACCGTCGGTCAGCTTGCCGCGGCCATCCGCCGACGCGTCATAATTCGAACGATTCCGCATCGAATCGCTGGCATCGAGCGGTCCCCAGCACCGCTGGGCTCGCGAATTGCCTGGCTAGAACGCGGTCGCGTTCTAGCCCTTGGCGGCTTCGACCACAGCCTCGGTCGTGATGTTGAAGTGCTTGTAGACTTCTGCGAATGGGCCGCTGGCGCCATAGCCGTGCATGCCCACGAACTTTCCGTCCAAGCCAAGCCAGCGATCCCAGGACATGCGAATCCCGGCTTCGACGGCGACACGGTTGGTGACGCTCGGTGGCAGGACGGAGTCGCGGTATTCCTGAGACTGGTCGGCAAACAGATCCATGCATGGCATGCTGACGACTCGAACTTTGGTTCCAGACGAGGACAGCTCCTTGGCCGCCTCAACGCAGAGTCCAAGTTCGCTGCCGCTTCCCATCAGGATGACATCGGGCGTTCCGTCGCAGTCCGAGACAACGTAGCCGCCTTTCGCGCTAAGGCTGGCCGGGGCATACGTGTTCCGATCGAGGGTTGCCATATTTTGTCGGGAGAGCACAAACGCGCTCGGATGGTCGCTCATCTGCATGGCCGTACGGTAGCACTCGGCCACTTCGTTAGCGTCCCCGGGACGGAACACGTAAAGTCCGGGGATCGATCGGCATGCCGACAGATGCTCGACAGGTTGGTGGGTTGGCCCGTCTTCACCAACGCCAATCGAGTCGTGTGTCAGGATGTAGGTCGCAGGCTGGTGCATGATGCTCGCCAGTCGCATGCCCGCACGCATGTAGTCGGTGAAGACAAAGAATGTCGCACCGTAGCCACGAAGGCCTGTGAGTGAGAGGCCGTTCACGATTCCCGCCATCGCGTGCTCACGGATGCCGAAGTGAAGGTTTCGGCCCGCGTATTGACCCGGCAGGAAATCACCGGCACCCTCGAAGGTCAGATTCGACTTGTTGCTTGGGGCAAGGTCAGCCGAGCCACCGATCATGAAGGGGATTTTCTTGGCAATTGCATTGAGCACCTTGCCGCTGCTGTTTCGAGTCGCATCTCCTTTTTCACTGGCCTCAAAGACGGGGATTTCGCTGTCCCAGCCCTCTGGCAGCTCGCCGTCGAACATCGCCTGCAATTCAGCCGCTTTCCCAGGATTTGCGGACTGGTAATCACTCCAGAGACCCGCCCAAGCCTGGTAGGCATCGGCGCCGCGTTGTCCGACGTTCGACTCAAAGTGTTCGCGGACACCCTCTGGGACGTAAAACTTTTCTTCGGGAGGAAAGCCGTAGCTTTCCTTCGCCAAGGCGATCTCGTCCCAGCCGAGTGGAGCTCCGTGAGCGCCATGCGTGTTCTGCTTGTTGGGGGCACCGTATCCAATGATGCTCTTGACGATGACCAAGGTCGGCTTGTTTGTGCAGGCTTGGAAGTTGTCAATCGCGGACTTCAGTGCGATCAGGTCATTTGCGTCGTCAACCTTGACCACGTTCCAGCCAAGTCCTTCGAATCGCGTTCCGACGTCTTCGCTGAAGGCCAGGTCGGTGTCACCTTCGATCGTGATGTTATTGTCGTCGTACAGCCAGCAGAGGTTATCGAGCTGGAGGTGACCCGCGAGGGACGCAGCTTCGCAAGCGACGCCCTCCACCAGGTCGCCATCGCTACAGATGGCGTAAACGTTGTAGTCAAACAGGTTGTGCGACTCGGTGTTGTAATTTGCGGCGAGCCATTTTTGGGCCATCGCCATGCCCACGGAATTGCTGACACCGGCCCCCAGCGGGCCAGTGGTCGTCTCGATCCCAGCGGCCTCACCGAACTCGGGATGCCCAGCGCAGGGGCTGCCGATTTGACGGAAGTTCTGGATGTCTGCCAGTTTGATGGACAGTTCGTCCGTGGGTCTGCCTGATTCGTCGGTTGCCTTGACACCCGAGAGGTGCAGGACGCTGTAGAGGAGCATCGATGCGTGACCGCAGGACAACACGAAGCGGTCGCGCCCAGGCCAATTGGGCTGGGCGGGATCGTAATTCATCGTGTGGTTGAACAGCTGGTAGGCGATTGGCGCCAACGCCATCGGTGTCCCGGGGTGTCCGCTGTTTGCCGTTTGAACGGCGTCCATGCTGAGGGTGCGGATGGTGTCGACGGCAAGGTTTTCGATGTCAGTCGATGCAACGCTCATCAGCGTGGTCACTCGTGCGGGAAAGTGTCTGGAAACTACTTCTTTGAAGCGAAAAGCGTAATGGCAGAGGGCGAAATTCGGAAGGGGCGAGCCGCCGCTTCATCCGGACTTCATCTCGCTGAGGCCATGGGGACAGCATCTTTCCTTGCCCTGTTTACCCCTTCAGGTCCCACTCTGGCATGGCTTTAAGTAGGGACTGTTCGGTTAGGTCGAATTTAAGGGGCGTGAGAGTCACATTCCCGCGGCGAAGCTCTGTGACATCCGCCTGCTCGGCCGGTGGCTTCTCCGGTTCGGACCAGAGCGCCCAGTAATAATCCCTGCCGCCTGGGTCCTGCCGTTTTTCGTACGTTCGTCCATATTGTGCCAGCCCCATTGGGACGACCCGAACGTCTTTCGGGGCCTGTGTGGCGGCCGTTGGGATGTTCAGATTGAACAGCCGGCCGCTGGCTTCGGGTTGCTGGGCAATTCCGCCGACGACGTTGCGGGCGATCACGGCCGCCGACTGGAAGTCGGCATCTTCGTCGTACTCAAGCGAGACGGCGACGCTGGTAACGCCGAAGAACGCGCCCTCAATCGCGGCGGCGACCGTTCCACTGTAAAGCACGTTAATGCCAGCGTTGAGACCGTTGTTGATTCCGCTAACGACTAAATCGACGGGGTTGTCGCGAAACAGCTCCCCAATCGACAGTTTGACACAATCGGCGGGCGACCCATCGACCGCCCACGCCCAATGTCGCCCATCTCGATGGATCGATTTGCATACCAATGGCGTCAAAAAGGTAATGGAGTGCCCCACGCCGCTCTGCTCGGTTGCCGGCGCGACCACCACGACCTCACCGAGGTGACGCAGTTGCTGCTCGAGTGCTGCCAAGCCAGGGGCGAATACCCCGTCATCATTCGTGAGGAGAATTCGCACTGGGAACCTTGTTTCGAAAAGTGAGGGCTGCGTGAGTCAACAGATTACGACAAGCCCGAGAGCTCGGAAAGTTGGAGAGCCGTGGCCGAACGGTCGCAGCGCGGGGACCGGTTCGCTGCGACCAGTCGGTTCTCGGAGGAATCTGCAGGTGATTGCCGATCCCTGCCGAGGTCTCACGGTCAGTCCCAGCGATGTTTCAGGCCGATGTTGCGGCGAACGAAACGCGACGTCGAGTAGGCCAGAGGGTTGCCGTCGCGTTCAGGGGGAGTTGTTCGGCCCCTTGGGTATTGAACTGTCATTTTCTACACTTCGTGATTCTTCCCCGCGACACCTATGACGGTGGTGGTGACAGACATGAGCAATTCCAAATCAGCCGAGGTCGCATTGGTCGACGGACCTCCTCAAGAATTAACCGAGCAAAAAATTGTTGTTCTCGACTTCGGTTCCCAGTACGCGCAGCTGATTGCTCGACGCGTGCGAGAGCAGAATGTCTACTGCCAAATCCTCCGTCACGACATCACGGCCGAGCGACTCGCGGAGCTCGCACCCAAAGGCATCATTTTGTCCGGCGGTCCCGCCAGCGTTTACGAGGATGGTGCGCCGCGTTGCGATCCCGGTCTGTTTCGCCTCGGCATTCCCGTGCTGGGAATCTGCTACGGGATGCAGTTGAGCTGCGACGCGCTGGGCGGCGATGTGGATAACGCGCCGTCACGCGAATATGGTCCGGCGACCTGCCAAGTCAGCAAGCCCAATGCTTTGTTTGATGGCTTGCCCGATGAAATTGACGTCTGGATGAGTCATGGCGATCAGATCTCATCGGTCAGCGCTGAGTTCGAAACCTTGGCTCAAACCGGCACCTGTCCATTTGCCGCGATCCGGCATCGGGAACTTCCGGTATTTGGAATTCAGTTTCACCCGGAAGTGACTCACACGCCCATGGGCGGCAAGCTGCTGCAGAACTTCGTAATCGGAGTTTGCGGATGTCAGCCGACTTGGCACTTAGGGGACTTTGCCGAGGCGACGATCAAACGAATCCGCGAAGAGGTTGGGAATCGTCGCGTGATCTGCGGTCTCAGTGGCGGTGTTGACTCGAGTGTCGTCGCCGCGTTGCTGTACAAGGCGATCGGCCCACAGTTGTCCTGCATCCTTGTCGACAACGGCTTGTTGCGAAAGAACGAACAGGCCACGGTCATCAAAGAGTTCACGGAACACTTCAAGACTGACTTGCACGTGGTGCACGCGGAAGATCGCTTCCTGGAGACTTTGGCTGGGATCAGCGAACCACAAGAAAAGCGACGTCGAATCGGCCATGCGTTCATCGACTGCTTCAAGGAGGAAGCTGACAAGATCGAAGACGCCTTCTTCCTCGCGCAGGGCACTCTGTATCCCGACGTCATCGAAAGTGGTGCCGATCCGGACGGCCCAGCTGCCACGATCAAGCTGCATCACAACGTCGGCGGTTTGCCGGACGAATTGGGCTTCGATTTGATCGAACCTCTACGCGATCTTTTCAAAGATGAGGTCCGTCGTCTCGGCCTGGAGTTGGGGCTTCCCGAATCTCTGGTATGGAGACACCCTTTTCCCGGCCCAGGCTTGGCCGTGCGATGTTTGGGAGAGATCACTCGAGAGAAACTCGATGTGCTGCGTGAGGCTGACGCCATTGTTGTCGACGAAATTGAGCAGGCGGGTTTGTATCGTGAAACGAGTCAATCGTTTGCGGTCTTGTTGCCGGTTCAGAGCGTCGGTGTGATGGGGGATGCCAGGACCTACGAAAACGCGGTTGCGATTCGCAGTGTTGATACGAACGATTTCATGACGGCTGATTGGAGTCGTTTGCCCTACGACTTGCTGGCTCGCATGAGTTCTCGAATCATCAATGAAGTCAAAGGCGTGAACCGCGTTTGCTATGACATCAGCAGCAAGCCACCAGCCACGATTGAATGGGAATGAGTAAGCGTCCCGTGTGACGCTGGATTCCCAGTTCTCCATCTATCCCCCTCCGTTCTTAGAATCGATCGACCGTTCATGTCGCGACAATTCATCTACCAAGTTGAAAACCTGACCAAGAAGCACGGACAAAAAACCGTGCTCGACAACATTTTTTTGGCGTTCTATCCCGGCGCGAAAATTGGCGTCTTGGGTCCCAACGGCGCTGGAAAGTCGACGTTGCTGCGAATCATGGCGGGGCAGGACACCGACTTTGACGGCACGGCGAGACTCGCCAACGGGTTTACCGTTGGCTATTTGCCACAAGAGCCGGCCTTGAATGAGACGAAGACCGTTTTCGAAAATGTGCAGGAGGCCGTTGCGGAACGTCAGGCGATTCTGGACCGATACAACGAAATCAGTACGTTGTTGGGCGAAGTGACTGACGACGATGAAATGCAAAAGCTTTGCGACGAAATGGCAAAGCTGCAGGACACAATCGACGCAAACAATCTCTGGGAGTTAGATCGACAAGTTGAAATGTCGATGTCGGTGATGAATTTGCCACCGGGTGATTCGGAAGTCACCAAACTTTCGGGCGGTGAACGACGCCGTATCGCGCTTTGCCAGTTGTTGATTCGCCAGCCGGACCTGTTGCTGCTGGATGAGCCGACCAACCACTTGGATGCCGAAAGTGTTTCGTGGTTGGAACAGCACCTCGCTCGTTATCCTGGCACGGTCGTCGCAGTGACGCACGATCGCTATTTCCTTGATAACGTGGCACAGTGGATTCTCGAAATCGATCGAGGCGAGGGCATTCCGTTCGAGGGCAACTACACAGCGTGGTTGGAAGCTCGCGAAAAGCGGATGGCAATCGAACAGCGTCAGCAGAAAGCTCGGCAGCGCACATTGAATCGCGAGTTGGAATGGATTCGCATGAGTCCGAAGGCTCGCCAAGCCAAGAGCAAGGCGAGGATTCGCTCGTACGAAGAAATGTCGGCTCAGACATTCGAAGATCGGCCGGATGATCTTGAAATCCAAATTCCTTCCGGGAAGCACCTCGGTGATTTGGTGATCGAGGCCACGAACATTCACAAGTCGTTTGGCGAAAACCTCTTGATCGACGATTTGTCGTTTCGCCTGCCGGCTGGCGGAATTGTTGGGGTGATCGGCCCTAACGGAGCGGGGAAAACGACGCTGTTCCGAATGTTGACTGGGCAAGATCAGCCTGACACCGGAACGTTCCGTGTCGGGGATACCGTCGACCTTGGCTACGTCGATCAGAGTCGCGATTCGTTGAGTCCTGACAAGACCGTATTCCAAGAAATCAGTGGCGGTACGGAAACCATCGTCATGGGCGGAAGAGAAATCGCTGCTCGAGCTTACGTCGCGAGATTCAATTTTCGTGGCCCCGATCAGGAGAAGAAGGTCGGAAACCTTTCTGGTGGGGAGCGCAATCGAGTTCACTTGGCAAAGTTGTTGCGTCAAGGATGCAATGTGTTGTTGTTGGACGAGCCAACCAACGACCTCGACGTCGATACGTTACGTGCCTTGGAAGAGGCAATTGCCAACTTCGCAGGTTGTGTTGTCGTGACGAGTCACGACCGCTGGTTCCTAGATCGCCTTGCGACGCATATCCTTGCCTTTGAAGGAGACGGAAAACTGACTTGGTGCGAGGGGAACTTCGACACCTATGAACGCAACCTTCGTGAACGAATGGGCGATGACCCTGACGACGACAGCAGTTCACGTCGCGCGAAATACAAGAGCATTCACGCCGGTTGAGCCTAGGCGTCCATCCCACCCCGATCGTCCTTCGATTGGTGTGCGAACTTTGGTTCGCAGTACCGTTCGCTGGCCGAGAGTTACCTGTCTTTGAGTGCCGAAGCCTTCCGCAGCCACTACTTGGTTCGGAGAGGGGCATGAGGCACGAGCGTTCGGCAGGGAAAACTCTCGAAACGACTTATATATCAATTGAATCCGCTATCAGGAAAAAATCATGACGATTCTCAGAGTAGGAACGAACGAAAAGTACTCCGACGGTTGGGCTACCGCTTTTAGCGGTGGCAAGAAGAAGGCAGCGAAGAAATCGACATCCAAGAAGTCGAGCAAAAAAGCTGCCAAGAAGACATCGAAATCGGTAAAAAAGAAAGCGACGAAGAAGAAGTCGGTTAGCAAGAAAGCGGCTTCGAAAAAGGTTGCTAAGAAAAAGGTGACTAAGAAGAAAAGCACGACCAAAAAGGCGACCTCGAAAAAGGTCGCGAAGAAGAAAACTGCTAAGAAGAAGGCGACCAAGAAAAAATCCTCCAGGAAAAAGTAGTCGTTCCTGCGTCGTAACTTTCGCTGCTACCGATTCCCTCCAATCAGCGTTCTGCTTGATGTCCAATACCCCGCCTCCCGAGTCGCTGAGCGAAACGCTTCATCGGTTGGCGGGATATCTGAACTTCTCTTCGGGCTCGAGTGATCCTTCGACGCTCGCAGCATGGAATCAAGTGTACGATTTGGCGAGTGAGGGAGATCCGCTCACAGGACCGCCGGCCTGGTTGGTCGTGAAAGACTGGTTGAGTGAAACGCTTGCCGCTCTGCAGAAAGAACAGGCAGCGTTTCGCGATTGTCAGCAGGCTTCTCGGGTCATTTCGTTGCTTTGGAGTGAGTTGCTCCCAGCGTACCTTGACTTTCATCGCGACCTGCTCTTTCACCAGGCGCCTGAGTTGCTGTTCAACGGTTTCTTCATGGCGCGTGCGGCCGATGCGTTGTTGGCCGTCGGCTTGGACGGCGAAGATTCTGAGGTCGTGCAAGCAGCGATTGATCGCTTGGATGACTTCGTTGGCTATCGACCAGTGGCGATTCTGGAAAACCGGACCTGTCAGCCTTACCGACACGAGATGGTTTGCCCGGTGCCATTGTTCGTCAAAGACGCCGGCGTCTCGGCCGGCCCTTATCGCGAAATCATTGAACTGGCACTTGAATCGCTGAGGAACACGGCACCGGAGATTCTGCGATCGGCCTCATTCGAACTTGATCGCATGGAGGAGTTGAGCCTTGATCCGCGCGCGTACGACTTTGATCATCCGGTCAATCGTCGTCCCAACTATCACTTTGGTGGGTGGGATGAACGTTCTATCTCTCAGGACGGTTTCTTCGATCGGTTCGTGCTTCGCCAGGTGACACTCGACGCTCTGTTGTGCCGCTTGTCCGACGCTGAGGATGACGAGCGTGAGGAGAAGATGGCCGAGGCCGCAACGGTTCTCGCCGGGACCATGTTGATGGCTTCGGGGATCAGTGGATGGGGGCCGGGAGCCTACACCAGCGATATCACGCTAGGCGGATTGATGAAGCCAATCGCTGCGTATCGCGATGCTTATTACGACGACCGAATGCAACAGATCTCGGGCGATCATGCGGATCGTTTGGATGGGGAACAGAAGCTGCGACGGCAACCCTTCGGGGCCGCACGCCAGCATCTTAATGCCGCGCTCGCGGAACGTCGTGCAGCGCAGTTGCAGCACGTGCAGTTGGCGCGTTTGTATGCTCGAATGGGCTATCCGGATGCGGCAAAACGTCAAACGGATACCGTTTCGGCAGCTTCGGCACGCATGATGTGTCGGATCGATTGCCTGATGACGCTCGGTTTGCGAGCGATTCGAGCTGGCGATTTGGAAGACGCCATCAAGGTGCCGGCGACCGCCTTTGATCTGCTCAAACGCGCCATTGAATGTGGTGCCCTGATCGATCCTTGGGACATTTTGGCGTTCGGTGGTAACTTCAGTCTTTATCCCGGACCTGAGAGCGGCGTTCACGATTCACGTGTCGACGACATGCTGTATCTGATTGAACAACTGTTCGGTTACACCGCGCGTGTTTGGAGCGAGGCGGCTGCACGCAATGATCAAGCGGCCTATGACGAGATGGAGACGCGGTATCGAGAGATGGCCGAATGGTGGCGTGTCTATGCCGCCCACACCGTCGAGTCAATCGAAGCGGCGGACCCACTGGAATCTTATGAGTCGGCAAAGCTCGTCGCGCGTGCGTTGAGGCTGTGGCATCAAGGCGGTGCCGAAGCCGGGAATGTTGCATTCTGGGCGCCGCACGCCGACCTATTCGATTCTCCGCGGGCCTATTCGCTGGTGATTTCAGCGCTGCTGGAGCGCGAAGATTTTGTGCCTGCGATGGCGTTGCTCGTCCATTGGCTGAGCAATGCTGATCGGGTTGGGCTGAGGCTAGGCGGAAATTCACTGCCCCGTTTGTCCGAGCGTTGGCTGCTGCGTTTGCGTGGCTCGACCGAGGGATGTGGCACGGAATACGGGGAGCCTTCGATCGACCAAGCCGTCGAACGCGACACGGCGGAAGTTTGGCCGCTGGTGCGGAAAATGTTCGACTACTTCGAAGCCAATGCGGAAGATTTTTGGTCGGCACCCAATTTCGTTTTGGGCAGGAACAAAGACACGCCGCGTGACTGGGACCGCGAGTTGACCGCGGCTGACTCCGACGATGGCCTGTACGACGCGGCCTATGAAGGTGTCACGTACC
>JBPCVD010000144.1:0-3817 GCA_051010815.1 Rubripirellula sp. | reverse complement strand
GGATAGGACCAGCGATGATGTTGCCACATTTTTCCGACATAAGTCAGAGTGACCTCGGCAAACATTCCATCACGCAAATACAAGCGGTGATCGCGATCCTTGGTCGTCGCCAAGACCAGTTTGGCTTGTGACATGTAGCCGGGATCAAGGTTCAGTGGCCGCTGTTCGGGATGGTCCGAGGCCTCCGAATACTCCGTTTCCCAGCGATTGGTTTGCAGTTTCCAGTCGGCCAGGTAGGCAGGATCTTGAAATCCATCAAAGGCCACCAATGTCTTCTGCAGTTCCGGTCCCATGCTGGCCGTGTAATAGCCGCCGGCCTCGAAAGGGATCTCGGGTGACACGGCGACCGGCTTGCCCCAATGTTCCGTGAGTATTTCCATTGCCCACTGCCGCGCCGCGTCGTAACGCGTGATGACGCCGCAGAAACGGACGACGGGTTCAACGAGGCGAACTTCGGCCACAGTGAACCTCCTAATCGAATACCGAAATGGTTGCTAAACTTCAGGGAATACGTTGCGAGATGATCATACCGCCCAAGCGGTCTCGTCGTCTTGACCCCTTGAAGAAAGTGTCGCCCCCTTGAAGAAAGTGTTGGGAGCGTGCCGGCGATATTCGCCATGAAACTTTCGCGGCCCGTTTTCTCACGATCGTTCCCCTCAACCATTGTCAAGTGAAGCCGATGACGCATCCCTGGATTTCCGATCGTGCCAATTCCTTTGATGCAAGTGGCATCCGACGCGTCTTTGACCTCGCTGCAAAACTGAAGGACCCGATCAATCTCTCAATCGGTCAGCCGGACTTTGATGTGCCTGACGAGGTGAAGTCGGCGGCAATCGAAGCGATTCAGTCCGGCAAGAACGCCTATTCGCCGACGCAGGGAATCGGCCCTCTGCGGGAACAACTGCAATCCGAAATCGGCTCGCAATATCCGGATCATGGTGACCGAGAAGTCTTTGTCAGCAGCGGCACCAGTGGCGGTCTGATGCTGTCGATGCTGGCGATGATCAATCCCGGCGACGAGGTGATCTATCTCGATCCCTACTTTGTGATGTACCCCGCGTTGGTGCAGATGTGCGGTGGTGTTCCCGTTCCAGTCGACTCCTATCCCGATTTTCGTCTCGACCCTGAAAAAATCGCAGCAGCGATTACACCGAAGACGAAGATGATTCTGCTGAACAGTCCCGCCAATCCGACAGGCGTTACCGCGAGTGAGTCTGAACTCAAGGCGGTCGCCGAATTGGCCGCCGAGAAAGAGATCGCCTTAGTGTCCGACGAAATCTACAGTCAATTTTTCTATGACGGCGACTTCGTATCCCCGGCCACGTTCAACGAGCGAACCATCGTGATCGACGGTTTCAGCAAGAGCCATGCCATGACGGGATGGCGAGTTGGCTATGTCCATGGACCCGCGGAAGTCATGGGGACCATGTTAAAGCTGCAGCAATATTCGTTCGTCTGTTCGCCTCAGCCAGCTCAGTGGGGAGCGTTGCGAGCGATGGAGGTGAACTTGGACGGGCACATCGAAGACTATCGACGCAAACGTGATCTGATCGTCGATGGTCTGTCGGATTGCTACGAATTAACAAAGCCGGGTGGCGCGTTTTATCTGTTTCCCAAAGCCCCGATTAAAAGTGGCGCCGCATTCGTGGAAGAAGCGATCGGCCGTGGCTTGCTTGTGATTCCGGGCAGTATCTTTAGCGATCGTGATTCGCATTTCCGCATCAGCTTCGCGGCGCCGGATGAGACGTTGCATCGCGGCATCGAATTGCTGAGAGAGCTGGCGAAACGTTAGCCCGAAGGTTTTGGATGGCGTGTGCCATTGGTTTAGAACACGTCCAGCACATATCCATTGAAGCCACTGGCCCGAGAGCTACTGGGTCGAGAGCTACTGGGCCGTTTGTCGATCGGTGGCGATGCACGCCGCCACTCCCTTGGGTCAGCGGGGGCCCGGCGTCCAAATCGAACACGCCCTCGAGAAGCAGCTTGAGCATCGACCTTGCCGTTCGCAAGAAAACGCAGCGGCTCCCACTCGATGTAGCACCCCGGAAGGGCATCGGAAAGCTGTTGGACGGCGCCTTGTGATACAGGGCATCGCTTGAGGTTCAGGTAGCGGAGATTAGGCATCCCATGCAAGTACTTCAGCCCCTCGTCGGTAACGCAAGTACGTTCCAGTCGAAGTTCTTGCAGTTGCGGGCAATTGGAGATGGTTGCCAATGCACGATCACCGAAATAGGTGTGGGACGCATCGAACCAACGAAGCGGTAGTTTTCGCATCCAAGACATTGCGGCGCTGTCAAGTCGCGTGCGTGACACGTCCAGCGATTGAAGTCGGCCCAGGCCTTCGAGTACTCGCAGGTCCTCCGTCGTCAGTTGCAAGTTGGTCAGTCGCAGACGCTGCAGGTCGTGAAGGGGTTCGAGAGCTTCCAGGATTTCCTGCTTGTCGCGCGGAGACGTGGCGCGACGTCCTGTGGAGACATTGGTGACCGAACGAAAAAAGTCGTCGCCCAATGCATCAACCAACGAGGCAGAAGGCGATTGAGGGTCACCCGGCAGCAGGCTTACCAGCGCGCTTTGTCGTGGCGTGTAATGCACAAACGCGCTCTGGTCGATCAAATGATCGACGGCGAACGATTGTCGTAGCGACTGGCGGTAGACGGTCCCGAACCAGGCGAAGAGCAGTGCAAACCCCACCACGGCAATCAAGATCGCGCGAAGCGTCAATCGCCGCCGTCGCCGTTGTTTGGAGGACGCCTGCTCGGAGAGTAAATCCGTCAGACGCTCAATCTGTGTCTCCAGTTCGGAGAGTCGATGATTGAGTATCGAAATTCGATTCTGCTTCATCCGACCTCATCCACACGTGGTTGTCACAACTCCCCCGGCAAGCTCCGCCACGTTGGCGAGCTGCCGATACGAGAGTCTCCATGATAATGACTAGAAAGCATGGAATGAAAAAACTTCCGCTAGCGGCGGGCCAGACGCACTCGAGAATCGTCGTGGAACCTTCCTGTTCAGAGTGCAAAGTCGGCCGCTTCCCGTATCGCGGACCGGTCGAGACTTACGGTCCCTCGCGATAGACTGGACGGAAAGATTTCCCTCCTTCTGTTGATGTGATCGTCATGATTCGATTGAGCTACGTTCTCTGGTTCCCGCTATTGCTGTGGATGGCCGCGCCAGTACAGGCGGGCAAGTACAACCCGAAGCTTGACGTCGGAGATGCGGCACCGTCATGGGAATCGCTGCCGGGAGTCGACGGCAAGTCGCATTCCCTGGTGGACCTCCGTGATGCGAAGGCGGTCGTGGTGGTGTTCACATGCAACAGTTGCCCCTACGCCCTCGACGTCGAGGACCGAGTGATCGCACTTCACAAGAAGTATCAGTCCAAAGGGGTCGCTTTGGTCGCAATCAATGTCAACAAGGTCGAGGAAGACCGTTTGCCGGCGATGAAGGACAAGGCGAAAGAGAAAGCATTCTTGTTTCCTTACCTGTTTGATGAGTCGCAACAGATCGCTCGTGATTTTGGCGCAACACGGACGCCGGAGTTCTTTGTCTTGGACGGCGATCGCAACGTCGTCTATATGGGAGCGATGGATGACAGCCCGGAAGGACGAGAAGTGAAAAAGCACTTCGTTGAGGCGGCGCTCGACGCGACACTGTCCGGCGCGAAGGTTGAAGTCGGGGAAACGATTCCGATCGGTTGCTCCGTGCGATTCGAGCGAGCCAGGAGAACACGACGCGTCAAACGTGACTGAGCGCATCGCGTCGCCGTGCTCGTTTGCAATCCGTAGAAACCGATGCAGATTCAAGACATCGGTGCGCC
>JBPCVD010000143.1:0-3251 GCA_051010815.1 Rubripirellula sp. | reverse complement strand
CTTCCATTCTTACCTACCATGTCGTACCTGGAGCTGTCATGGCGGAGCAGGTCGTTGGATTGAGTGGTGCCAACACCGTGAACGGACAGCGAGTCGACATCGCGGTTGATGGTTCCAAAGTCACCGTTGACAACGCCAACGTCGTCGCGACAGACATCAAGTGCGAAAACGGAGTGATTCACGTCATCGACGCAGTAATCCTTCCAGCGGACAAGACGATTCCAGAAACAGCTTCAGCAGCTGGCTCGTTCAACACTCTGCTGGCCGCCGCGAAAGCCGCCGGCTTGGTGGGAACCTTAAGCAGCGACGGTCCATTCACCGTCTTCGCTCCAACGGACGAAGCTTTCGGAGCTGTCCCTGCTGCGACGATCGAATCGCTTCTGAAGCCAGAGAACAAGCAGCAGCTTGTCGACATTCTGACCTATCATGTCGTTCCAGGTCGAGTCTATTCAGACGCGGCTCTTGAAGCAGGCAATGCGAAAACGCTGCAAGGTTCATCGGTCAAGATTTCAGCGACTTCTGGCGGAGCTAACGTCAACGACGCGAAATTGCTCTCAACGGATCTGGACGCCTCCAACGGTGTCATTCACGTCATCGACCGCGTCCTCATGCCACCCGCGAAAGGCGTCAATGCTCAGCAGATGCTCTACGATGCGATCTCACAAGGAGCTCCGATGTACAACGCCGGTCACCACGCCGCTTGTGCCGACCTCTACCAGCAGACAATGGAAACGCTGATGACGGAAACCGCGGACTCCGGATTGCGTTCCCACATGCAGACCGTCTTGACGAGTGCCCGAAACCAGACCTGCCCCACTTCGCGTGCATGGACACTGCGTCGAGGCATGGACCAGATGTACACGCAGATCGCGTCGAGTAATCGATAAGCTGCCGTCCGGAGCAGATTCGGATCAGATTTTTTATGAACATCAACGCCGCTGCGAGGGTAACTCGTAGCGGCGTTGTTTCATGATGGCTACTCTCTTCGCTCTGTCGCCTTGGAACTGATCATCGAATAACCGGCAAAGGAGTTACCGTTCACTTCCATGTGATGGTTGCTTTCATCGATTAGGATATCGAATGAATCTTCGTCAGTTCGGCTCACGCGGCAATTCGAAACCGTGGTGCTCGCTGAGTCTTTTAGAAAGATCCCCGAACCGCATTCGGAAAGCAGCAGTCCCGTCAACATCATGCCGGTGCAGGTCTCGACCCGAATGGCACCCACATCCGTTGCGAGCTTGTGCATGGTGCAATTGGCGAGAATGCAATCTTGACAGTTCAGGAAACGAATGGTTCCTGGGCGCGTGAACTGACGGGGGTTGAAAGTGTTTCCGGAAATTACCACACGCTGACTCTCTTCCACGTGGACGTTGTTTGGCTTGGGAGCAAAGAAGGTATTGGAGCTGACGGTGACGTCGAATGAATGTTGGATGTCGAGGCTGGTCGTCGTATCGCTAAGCACATTTCCGGTAATCGTGACAGAATCGATGGGGTAAATCTGTTTCCCGGACAACCGTATGTTCGCCCCGCCCGGCGCGATTGCGTCGCCCGTCTTTCCGTAATTGGCTGAGTGTTGAATCGTGCATCCTGTGATGGCGATTTCGGCGATCGACTTGGTTTTGTCTTCAGCAGACCCACTTACATCGATCCAAACGTTCGCAGTTCGAGTCGGCGTCTCGTCCGCAGGCATGTTGCCTTCGATGTCACAACCAGTGATCTGCAGATTGCGAACGTTACCATCACGGACGACGACACCGCCGGAGCGGTTGTACGAGATGTGAGAGTTTCCAACATTGATTTGGTGCAGATTCACATCATCCAGGAAGACACCGATTCCTGAGTTCTCGTAAAGATGGCAGTCCGACACGATCACATTTCGATTGCGTTCTGTTAAGTGAATCCCGTGGCGGCACCAGCGAACGGATACTTTGCTGATCACCGCGCCAACGGTTTGTATCAGTTCGATTCCGTCAGCCTCGGGGTGCGCCCCCAGCACTTCGAATCCGGTGAGGATCGGCATGCGTTCGTTCCACGTGCTCGGCTGGAAAGATTTGGGAGATGCCGTCCCCTCATGATTGCCGCGGACGATCACGGCGGGGCCCGGTCCATCCATGATCAGTGTTGATCCGACGTTTGACCGAATGGAGATGGCGCCATGAGTCGCAAGGTCGATCTCCAGTGGGCGAGTCAGCCGATAGATTTTTTCTGAGAGTTGTAAGTTGCCACCTTTAGAATCGACTCTGTCTTGCAACTCCTGGCTCATGTCCGGGAGTGAACGAAAGTCCGGGATCTGCTTGGCCGTCTGCTGCCATTGGCCGTAAAGCAGTGATCCGAATGATCCAATTAGCATTAGAGACGCAACGAGTATCAATCGCATGTTTCGGATATCTCCGGGGGGAACCAGCAAGGACGGACGACACAATCTTGGTATCTGCGACTCGCCCATTCAATGGACGGGATCGGAATCCGGTCATTATCGGGAAGATTGCGGGCAGGCCCTTGGCATCGGATTGAAGAACACACCCGTCCGTTTCGTCGGCATTTGTCCGATGTGTTCCGCGATGGTCCAGCCGACTATCATGGTTTGGATGAGGGCTCGTGTTTCGCCGAGATGATCAGCGTTTGGCAGGCATTGTCGTCCCATTGTCGTCCCATTGCCGTTCGGATGGCAGTGACTGTCGAACCGAACGCCGCGATGAAACGTCTCTCTGCCGACCACTTTCACGAGCCTCCCCTCACCCTCCCCACCCGAGTCCGCGTAGGTTCCACATCCTCGTCGCGGAAGCGCCCCACCGAGAGCTATGCGTTTCCAACGCCTGAACAGATCGAAGTGTGAGACATCGCTCACCCTGTGCTGCGCGCCACGCCGGGAGACCTCGCGCCGGGTGACCTCTCGGATGGGGTTTGGGCGATTGGCGGTGGTGTTCGCCCTCGCTGTATTTCTCGCGTGGCCGTGCTGCTCCGTGCGATCTACCTATGGGGAAGACGGAGCCGAGCAGGTCTCGAAACGGCTCCAGGCGAAACCGGTGGATTTCGCCAACGAGAGTGATACGTCGTTGGGCACCGAAGCTGATGATCCAACCGCAACGACGATCTCCAAGACGATCGATCGGTTCATTCAATTGGGCTACGAAGAGCGGTCGATCCATCCCGCATCCGGTTGCTCGGATCGTGTCTTCGTTCGCCGACTGTACCTCGATTTAGTCGGACGCGTGCCCACCGTTGCGGAGGTTGAAGCATTCTTGAAAGAC
>JBPCVD010000142.1:0-4126 GCA_051010815.1 Rubripirellula sp. | reverse complement strand
TCGATCCATCGATACGCGATGTCACGACACGATACTCACGTTCATTCTCCGCCTGTTCCGGTGGCATCGGCTCCGCCTCGATTCGGACCGAAGCCAACGGCGTTTCGGGAAGTCGTTGACCGTACCAAGATCCAACCACCATCAAACCGATGGCGGCCGCAGTTGCCGCCAACCCTGTCGAACCCAACCACCACTTTCGGCTTCCCTTGCGACGAACGCTCGAAGTTGACTGACGATCGGAGTCCGAGGGCAAGCGACTGCGTTGCTCATCCGCTGCGTCTCGATGGGGGACGGTTGTTGAGTCAACAAGCGTGGCAACGATCGGATCTGACGAGCTTGCTTTTCCGTTGCTACTTGGAGTCGTGGCTCCGTCATTCAGGATCGGTGGAGCGTCGTCGACTGCCCGCGCCGCGCTGTCTCCCTCTGGCTTCACCATCGGTTGCGGCGCAATATCAATATTGGCGGCGTCCGCTAACTTACCGGCCCATCGAAGCGTCGCTGCCCACTCCGTCGCCACCTCGGGATCACTGACGATAGCCGCACGCAATTGTTCCGATTCTTCATCGTCCAAGAGTTCATAATGCAACTCAAGCAGCAACTGACGCAACTGTTCTTTGTCTTCAAACTTCATGACTGACCTCCCACCGCTTCTCGCAATTGCCGGATTGCCGCTCGCATTCGCGTCTTGACTGTTCCCAGTGGCAGAGCCGTCGCCTGAGCGATTTGTTCATAGCTGAGCGAACCGTTTTGACGCAGCAGAAAGACCTCCTGCTCTTCGGCACGCAATGTCATGACGGCTTGCTGCAACCGCAGCAGCTCTTCGTCTTTCAGCAAACCCGCCTCGGGCGAGTCGGATGTCGATACCATCGGAGTGTCCTCCAGCATCGGTTGTCGCCGGCGATTCCAAGCAGCCTTGCGACAATCACGACCTGTATTGAGTGCGATGCGAAAGACCCAGGCGCGAAGATTGGAAACCTCGTCAATCTGCTGGCGATTCCGCCAACACTTCAAGAACGTTTCCTGCAGCGCATCCCGTGCGTCTTCCATATTCCCCACCAGATAAAACAGCGTTCCCAAAATCTCTCCCTGCGCATCCTCGAACAGTCTCTCCAGTCTTTGACCGGAGCCCGTCGGATCCTGCAGATCGGATTGGGGGGGCGTTGTTTCCATGGGTCTAGAGATAAGACGACGGCGGACACGACATGGATTTCAAAAAATCAAGAATCCTGCACCCACCAGATCGCGATGGGAGTCGCGAGCCCCAGAGTAACGGATCGGCCGCCCCACGACGTCGCCTCGCCCAAGTTCCATCCGAACGACGGGTCCAAGCTCGACAGGTCCACAAGATCAGGCTGGGGCACAGCGGGGCCACGCAATCAACGGGCCAGGTGCACGGCCCTTTGAACTGGCACGCTGGTAAATCCACGCAGGTTGATAGCGAGCCGGAACGCCCGCTCGATTCGGTCCAGACGAGTTCGCGTCCCGAAGTTTTAGAGAGAGACCAGCAACTCCAACATTTCGCTGGCCGTCGCAATCACACGAGAAGAGGCCTGAAATGCGCGCTGATAAGCGATCATCCGGATAGATTCTTCGTCAATGTTGACGCCCGTGATCGCCAGATGTTGACTCTGAAGCGTGCCGTAGAAGTTTCTCAGACCTTCGGTCGCGTTGTCCTGTAAAGCGATTTTTTGCCCGAGTCCCGACACAAAATCTTCGTAGGTCTCGCGAACGGAGCGCCCATCGAGGTGATCGAGCGGCTGATCCACCAAATCAATCAGTTCTGCCAGAACGTCGGTGTCCTCGCCGATGCCACCACGACTGATCGCAAGGTAGTCGGAATCCTGTACCAGCCGTTCGTTCACACGGATATCAAAACCGTTTCGGCCAGAAAAGAACGTGTTGACCCCTGCCGCAGCCAGGAAGCCACTGGTGTCTTCGCCAAAGGTGAATCGTGCTGATGGAGATTCCGAGAAGATCTCGATCTTCCCTTCACTGGTCACGCTCGCGCGGACCCCCGCGATCGCGTTGATGTCTTCCACTATGGACCCAACCGTCGAGTCATCGACCTGTCCAAGTCGTCGCACATTGATGCGATGGCTGCTGATCAGTTGCCCCTGGTCGTCTACCAGGTTCATGTCGAAGCTACCGTTGCGAGGATCCCAGGGCAAACCTGCGTTGACCAACGGCACACCAGCATCCGCGGTGACGGAGGTGACCAAATGGTCGAAGCCTTGGCGACCCTGTCCCTGCGAATGGACTTCGTTGACGCTTCGAATCAGTGAAGCTGCCATCGAGTCAATGCTATCGACGAAGTCTCCGAAAACGCGGTCTCGTGCCGTCATCGTCGAGGCCACGATGCCCTCTTTCACTTGCAACGGCGAATCCGTTTCGACGACTCGGATTTCGTTGCCCTCCGAGTTCGGGTTGTAAGCGCTATAGACTTCGCGATTAGTCCCGTTGCTGATCAGGTAGTCCCCACCGACAAAGACGGACACCGTCCCATTCTGTTGCTCTTGCATATTGATGTCGACAAACTCAGCCAACGACTCCAGGTCTCGATACCGCTGGTCACGTAATCCAGTCGCATCGCTGCGGACCAAACCACCTCCCTCAATCGACGCGATCTCGAGATTCAGCTGGGCGATGCGTTCAGTCAGGCGGTTGATCTGTGACGCGATGCCCTCAAGCTCACCATTCCACAACTCACGGCGAGCCAGCACGTCTTCGCGAGTCCGTTGAATGTTGGACGCCAGCGTTTCGCCCTGTAGAACCACGAATTCACGCAGCGAACCATCACCCGGCTGGGCCGACAATTCATGCAGCGAATTGTTGAACAAGGTGAATTGTTGGCTCAACCCTGTGTTGTTGAGGTCCGTCGTGATCTCTTCAAGCTGCGAGTAAGCCTTCTGCAACGACTCCGATCCTGACAGTGAGGTCTTGGCGTGAAACATACGCTCGGCAAGCGCTTTGTCGACGACTTGGACGATCCCTGTCGGTCGTACGCCTTGCCCCTTGATCAGGCCGCCAACGCGGACGGCAGCAGATGACTGCTCAAGTTGCTGCCGTATGTAGCCGGGCGTATTGGAATTGGCGATGTTGTTGCCGACGACCTGCAATCCAATCTGCGCAGCCTGAAGAGCCCCGGAAGACTGTTGGATTGTGCCGAGTAGGCTCATTGCCTGTTTCCCCACGCTGAATTTCATCTTGGCCGTCGCGCATCGGCGACCGCAACCAAGAAGGGACCTTCTTCGTTTAGTCATCGACCGGAAGCACCGTCACAATCCACAAAACTTGCGCAATCGGATGCGCAAACGCCATCACAAAGGGGCCGCATTTTGGGACGGTTCACATCCCCTTGCGTCATCGCCTGAAGAAGACCGTCGCTTGTGGCTTACATGCCGTTCGCGTGTTCTGATCCAGCTGAGACCAAAAAAAGACGAGCCACCCACCGGGTGACTCGTCTTCATTAAGTTCGAACGCTTCACTCGCAAACGAAGCCTACAGGACGTCGGACATGACGGCATCGATCGCGTCGGCCGAAGCCTCCTCGTCATCACCATCCTGGTCGGCAGCAAGCAGGTCCAAGACGTCTGCTGAAACAGAACCAGAAGCCTTCGTACTGACGATCTTCGCTGTGCCGGCAAGGTCGGCAACCGCTGGGGTAACAACCTCTTCGTCGGTCGACTGAGTTGCTTCCGCAATCGGAAGGATCTCTTCGCCAGACCCACGACTATTCTCTGCCAGCGTGTTGATCACGATCAAAGCATCGTTTGCTGTGATCGTCTGGTTACCGTTGACGTCGTAATAGTTAGGACCGCTATCGGTCGGCAGCACAGGGATCTCACCCGAACCACCGTCACGGTCAAGACGGTTGATGATCAGCAAAGCGTCCAGTGCAGTGACAAATCCATCGTCGTTGACGTCAGCGTTGTTGTCGGGGTTAACGAGACGGCTTGCGACAACTTCCGTGTCGACACGTGCCACGTTGCTCTCGCCACCTTCGTTGTCCGAAATCCTGTACTCGAAGAAGTCCCGTCCGATGAAGCCTGGATCTGGCACATAACGCACCGTTCCATCATCCTGCGGAATGGCCTCTCCGCGAAGCGGCTGAGTCACGATTTCGATG
>JBPCVD010000141.1:0-7274 GCA_051010815.1 Rubripirellula sp. | reverse complement strand
GGACGGATCGCTGCAGTGGGAGCGAACGCTTCACGAAGTCATTCCACGCGAAGGTGGTCATCACACGGCCAGTCTTGCCTCCGCTTCACCCGTGACCGATGGCAAACATGTCTATGCATCCTTTGGTTCGCACGGTGTGTATTGTGTCTCGATTGACGGCGAACTCATTTGGAAAAAGCAATTCGGACAGATGCACACCAAGCATGGCCACGGTGAAGGCACGTCGCCCGTGATTCACGAGGACACGCTTCTGATCAACTGGGATCACGAGGATGATTCTTTCATCGCCGCTCTCGATGCGTCGTCTGGTAAAGAGCTTTGGAAGAAGGAAAGGGACGAAGTCACTTCCTGGAGCACACCGATCATTGTCGAAGTCGATGGCGTCACGCAGGCGATCGTCTGCGGTACTGAACGCGTGCGGGGATATCGCCTTGATGACGGTGACGTGGTTTGGGAATGCGGCGGCATGTCGGCCAACATCGTGGCAACGCCCGTCTCGGAAGATGGCATCGTCTATGTCGGCAGTAGTTACGAGAAGCGAGTACTGATGGCCATCCGCCTGTCCGGCGGCAACGGTGACATCACTTCCACCGATCACGTGCTGTGGTCACGATTCCGGGGAACTCCCTACGTTCCGTCACCCCTGCTGTACGATTCGGCCCTCTACTTTTTGACGCATTACCAAAATGTGATGACGCGCGTCGACGCGGAGACAGGCGAGGATGCACCGGGGGCCATGCGACTTGGACCGCTCGGGAACATCTATGCTTCGCCCATCGGCGCCGCCGGCCACGTCTTCATCACGGATCTTGAGGGCACGACGTTCGTGATGAGCAACACGGAGATCCCGCGTGCCGTTTCAGTCAATTCGATCGGTGAGCCGGTCCATGCGTCTCTCGCTGTCTCGGGCGACGACCTCTTCATTCGTGGCGAGCAACATCTTTTTTGTGTGGGCAGCGATTAAGCAGACGTCTCGACGCGTGCCGGAATATCGCGACAATCGATCCCCATGAGCCAGAAGCCTCCACTACCGATGCTGATCACGGGAATCGCCGGCGTCCCCGGATATAACGCGTTCCACCATTTTCGATCGAAGTATGGTGACCAGGTGGTGGGCATTCGCCAGGCGTCAATGTGGCCGCTGCAAGGCGAGGGCATCGTCGCCTGTGACATCGAGGACGCTGACTCGATGTCCCGGCTTTGGGACAAGCACAGGTTTGCCAGCGTCTTGAATTGTGCGGGTACCTGTCGCTTGAAGTCATGCGAACTCGACCCAGCCATGGCGCATCGCGTCAATGTTGCGGGCACAGAAAACATCATGCGTTGTGCGGCGAGGCACGACGCCAGGGTCATCCATCTCTCCATTGATCTCGTCTTTGCCGGTCGGAAACATGGCGCTTACACGGAAAGCGATCGCCCCGACCCCGTGACCGTCTACGGAGCCAAGATGGTCGAGGGCGAAGCCGTCGTGCAGAAGTGGCGTCCCGACGCCTGCATTCTTAGAATCTCATTGCCGATGGGCATTAGCTTCAATGGTCACGCGGGGGCAATCGATTGGATTTCATCGCGGTTCAAGCAAGAGAAACCAGCGACGCTCTATTTCGACGAAGTGCGAACGCCCAAGTACACCGACTGCCTGAACCGATTGTACGAGCGGTTGATGACGGAACACCTGGCAGGAACCTTTCATGCGGGCGGACCGCGAGAACTCAGCCTCTATGAAATCGCGCAAATCGTCAGCGTGGTCGGTGGCTATGAGCCCAGCCTCTTGAAGGGATGCCCACGCCTGGATGCCGGGCCAATGCCCCCTCGTGCTGGCAATGTCACACTCGACTCAACCAAACTTCTCGATCTGCTCGGCTACTCACCCTTCGACCCGTGGCCTTACCACGAGCACCTTGTACCGGCGGATCGCGATTGGCACCACGACCGCAGTGCTTTCACTGGCTCGCCGGAGCAGGTCCACCGACTGCTCTACCAAAACCCGAATGCACCAGGCGATGTCCCGCCCAGCCGCAATGAATTGTGGGGTGCGGGGCGATTTCAGTAACGAGTTCATCCCTCGAAACAGATATCGATTCCTCGCTCGAACTTAACGTCGGGCATCTCAAGCCAGCCCCACTTTCGTCATCATTCCGAGTTAAACTCTTAGGCTCGCGTCCACTCGCTCTGCGACCGCGGGCCTCCAAACTCCGAGCCCTCCTCCCATAGTCGTCGGCCAGTCGTCGCCCTTTCCTCGCGTCCTGATCGTGTGCTCGTGCTTCGGCTTGCAGCACCACCTTCCTCCCTCCATTCGATCCTGCCATCCATGACAGCTCCGTTTCGCTTCGTTCCCTGCCTGGCTCTTCTCGCCACCGCCCTGCTCTCCCTCCATGCACTTGGTCATGAAGGAGCGGACTCAGGTGATCATTCCCATGCGACACCTGACACCGGCGCGACCGAGATCGCCAAGGGCACGGTGTTCGACGATCGCAACGGCAACGGCAAACGCGACGAAGGCGAACCGGGGCTGCCGGATATCCGTGTCAGCAATGGCGCAGACATCGTTCAAACGGACGCCAACGGGAACTACGAGTTGCCGGTCACGCAAGACACGATCATTTTCGTGATCAAGCCGCGTGACTGGGTAACACCACTGAATCGCGACAACCTTCCACAGTTCTACTACATCCACAAACCTGCCGGATCGCCGGCCAACTTCCGCTTCGCCGGAGTCGATCCTACAGGCCCGCTTCCCAAATCGATCGACTTCCCGCTACGAAAACGAGTCGAACCCAACAAATTCAAAGCGATCATGTTTGGTGATCCACAACCTCGCAATGTCGAAGAGGTGGAGTTCATGGCACATGATGTGGTCGAGCAGATCATCGCTGCGGAGGCTCATGACGCTGCATTCGGAGTCACGCTCGGTGATATCGTGTTTGACGATTTGTCGGTCATGAAGCCGCACAATCAAGCGATCGCGCTGATCGGAATTCCCTGGTACAACGTGATCGGCAATCACGATTTGAACCTCGACGCGAAGGATGATGCAGAGAGTGACGAGACGTTCGAACGCATCTACGGCCCCACTTACTATTCGTTCGACCATGGACCCGCGCACTTCTTGGTGCTTGACGACGTGCATTGGCATCTCAAGGAAGGCAAAGGGCACTACCACGGCGGATTCGGTCCGCGACAGATGGAATTCATTCGCAACGACTTGGCGCTCCTGCCAAAAGAACAGCTCGTTGTCCTGTTGATGCACATCCCTTTAAACGATGTCAAAGATCGCCAGGAACTTTATCGCCTGATCGAGCAACGACCGGCGACCGTTTCGCTGTCCGCTCATACGCACTACATGGAGCACCGATTCATTGGCTCCGAAGATGGCTGGAAAGGCCCGAAGAAACACCACCACATTGTCAACGTGACCGTCTGCGGAAGCTGGTGGCGAGGCAAACGCGACGAACGAGGGATTCCCCATGCGACCATGAGTGACGGAGGGCCCAACGGCTATACCATCATGGAATTTGACGGCGACAAGTACTCGCTCGAACTTCGGGCCGCCAGTCGTCCCGAAGACTATCAAATGAACATCTACTGTCCGGAAGTCGTCGCCAAAACGGAGCTGTTCAAGACCGTTGTATTGGCCAATGTCTTCAATGGGACTGAAAACACTGCCGTTGCGATGCGTCTTGATCGACAGGGGAAATGGTTGCCAATGGAAGCCACCAAGATCGTTGACCCTGCGTTCGTGGCCGAGAAAGAGCGAGAAAAGAAACTGCAGAATCGCGATTGGACCGATCTACCGGGTGCCCATTCGACGCCACACATGTGGCGGTCGATGCTGCCTACACGACTGTCCGCCGGTACGCACATGATTGAAATCCGCGCCACCGACCCCTCGGGAAACCAGGCCGTAGAACACCGCATTTTGCGAGTCGAAAACAGCCCTCAGGCAGCCGGCGTTCAGCGAGAGGTGCAATCTCCGCAGGTGAAATCGATCCCCTGATCTGATAGGAGATCCAAGCTGAAACGAATCACGTTTTTCCTCGGCAGCGATCGATACCGAATCGTCTCTGCCGAATCGTCTCTGCCGAAAGAGAGATCAGCTTTCGTCGTGGGCGCCCGGGAAGCGTTTGAAAACGCGGATCGCGATGAAAATCGAAATGATCAACAGCACAAAGCCAAGATAAAACGGTGCACCCGGAATCTGGACGGGCGCTTCTTCGCTGATGAAATAGCTGAACAGCAACGTGTTGAACAACAGCGGCGCCACGACGTTGGTGAGCGAGGTCAGTGACGTCAATGCGCCTTGGATCTTGCCCTGCTCGGTTTCGTCAACTTGACTCGTGACCAGGCTTTGAATCGCTGGACCGCTAACTCCTGCGAAAGCACCGAAGATGATGATGCCAGGGATCATCCAACCTTCGTTGGCCATCGCATATCCCAAGAACGAAAAGGCTCCGATCAGCGTCCCAATGATCACTGTCTTGCGTTCACCGAACCTACGCACCGTCGGTCGGACCAATCCACCCTGAACGATGACCGCCATGATCCCGACCAATCCAAGCGCCCAGCCGTTCAACTTGGCGTCCCAACAAAACCGATAGCCGGTGTACAAGACCCAAACATTCTCGAGACCGCGTTGGGCCAATGACTTGCAGGCAAAGACAGCAGCCAATCCGGCGACCATTGGATAGGCCCGAAGCCGCCTCAATGTTCCAAATGGGTTTGCGTTTCGAAGCGTGAACGGGGTCCGCTTTTCGGGCGGCAGCGATTCGGGCAACACGAAATAGCCGTACAGCCAATTCAGCAACGCCAGGGCCGCAGCCACAAAAAACGGTAACCGCAGACTGATACCACCTAGAAAACCTCCCAATGCCGGCCCGATGGTGAACCCAAGCCCAAACATCATGCCGACAAACCCAAAGTTTCTGGCCCGCGTCTCATCGGTCGAAACATCAGCGATATAGGCATTCGCCGTCGTGAAGTTGGCCCCCATGATGCCCGCTAGTAGTCGCCCCACGAACAACCACCAAATATTCGGCGCAAATCCTTGGATCAGGAAATCGACACCGAGTCCAAACAGCGATACCAAAATCACCGGACGACGCCCAAAGCGATCCGACAGGGCGCCCATGATGGGAGCGAACAAGAATTGCATCAGTGCATAGGTAGCACCGATCACGCCAACGTAGCGTCCCGCTTTGGCAAAAGTCGATTGCAAGTTTGACTTGCCGGGCACGCAAGGCTCGTCAGCAGCCGTAACTTCTGCCGCGCCAAGCGACTCACCGTTCGCGCCTGGATCGACCAGTTCCTTCACCAACTCGGGCAATACGGGCACAATGATGCCAATGCCGAGAATGTCGATGAACAACGTGACCAATATGAAGGCAATCGCGGCTTTGCGTGGACTACCGGAGGATTGCGTCATAGGGGATGGTGCCGAGGGATTCGCAGCGAGCGAGTTGAGGGTCCGGCATTCTAGCTACTCTTGGACAGACAGAAAGGACAAGCAATTCCGCAATGTCTCGTTTCCATCTCCGCAACGCTCCCCTGTAAGTGTTCAAGCGGCCAAGGCTTCCAAGCGGACCCAGCGCGACGAATCGATTTCGCGGCATCGCCTCGCTAACCATCCCATCGTCCCAAGATCCTTGTTTGGCACTCGCTCAGGTGTCGCTCCCTTCACCTTCACGGCCAAGCAAGCCCTAGGATCGTGCCCGACCACGACGCAATTAACGATCGGGATTCACGATTCAACATCCGTCTTGGTCGGCAATTTCCCAGCCGTCATTTTTGACAGCGTCTTGGAGTCAATTAACTTTTCTTCCAGCAATAAATCTCTTAATGCCTCGACGAGCGGCCGCTGCGCCGTGAGGATTTCGGCCGCCCGATCGCGTTGCTGCTCAAGAATGTTGCCGACCTGTCGATCAATCGCTTCCAACTGACTGGCTGACAGTTCTTGCTTCGCGCGACCAGGGCTGCTCTGAGTCGGAAAATGCCCGATGCCGACTTGTTGCCCTCCGCCACCAAACTCTTCCACCAAAGCGCGAGCGATCTCAGTGGCTCTCACCAGGTCGCCCGACGAACCGATCGACAGATCATTCAGCAACAGGTGCTCGGCCTCGCGACCACCCATCAAGACACAGATGTCATCCAACAGCCGCCCTTGCGTGATCACGTACTTGTGAGCGTGATCCTGGTGTCGCACGAACCCGAGAGCGCCAGCCATGTCGGCACGAATAGAAATCCGGTCGATCGGAGGCGAGTGGGGACAGAACATGGCACAGACTGCGTGTCCCGACTCATGGGTGGCGACCACGCGTTCCTCTGCCGGCGTCATCTTGGGACGATCAACCCATTCGTTGAGAGCCCGATCAATATCCTCTGGCTCAGTCGAACCGGTCACCTCATCTCGCAGTCGGTTCCTGGCCACGGCGCGGCAGAGGGCGTTGATGTGGTCACCGGAGAATCGCGTGCCCGCCGCCGCTCCCTCGACGTACTCGCCGGTCCTGCGCACGGCGAAATCGAGCGCGTCGTCCGTCATCTGCAGTTCCATCTTCTCGTTATAGATCTTCAAGATCGCTCGGCGGTCTTCAGTCTCCGGATGAGGAATGTGCAAATGAAACTCGAAACGCCCGGGGCGTAACAATGCTGGATCGAGAATGTCGACGAAGTTGGTCGTGCCCACCACAAACACCAGCTCTTCACTGTTGAATCCATCCATCTCCGTCAGCAACTGATTGACCATGGAGTGCTCAACGCCGCTACCGCTATAGGTCCCTCGGGCCGAAGCAAACGAATCGAGTTCATCAAAGACGATGATCGAGGGCGCCGATTGACGTGCACGGTGAAACAGTTGACGCAGACGTTCCTCGCTTTCGCCAACCCACCGGCTTTTCAACTCGGGACCGGAAACCACCGTGATCGCGGCGCCGATCGACGTTGCAATCGCTTTTGCAAACATCGTCTTGCCGGTGCCAGGCGGCCCCCAGAAGATCATCCCGCGAGGAATAAGCTCTTCCAATCGCTTGATTTCATCCGGGTTCGTTCGAAGATCCTTCGTCGCCAAGACATCCAGAATCTCAGAGGTCAGACGTTGTTTGACTTTCGTATAACCGCCAATGTCATTCTCGAGGTCGACCCGAGGGATCTCCAGCTTGCCCCCGGCAGTCGCTTGTCGTATCTGCGCGTACGCACGCTTCGGATCGCTCGGGTAATCCTCACCGGTCAGCGTCGACAGCATTTTGCGTAGTCGGACCGCGTTCATTCCCGAGACATACTTATAC
>JBPCVD010000140.1:0-7299 GCA_051010815.1 Rubripirellula sp. | reverse complement strand
GGCCTGCTCAGGGTACGATCCTGCAGCATCCATTGATGGACGAGCGACGCGAGGCCGGAATCAAGGTGGAGGGCGAGAAATACCAAATTGAGTCGGAGTTGATGCAGCGTCTGCTTGTGGGAGGCGACGTCGACTACCGAGACCCGCTATCAGACGCGTCCGACGGCTCGGCTTACCAAGGCCCTTGGATCGCCGCGATGCAGCCTGTTGCCGTTCCCCACGAAGAACCAGAAGAAGATCACGCGATCGCCGATCAAGCCTCGTCGAATCGCGATCCGCCGCCGCCGCCGGCGGACCTATCCGCTGATTCCATCAGCGAGTCCAACGAAAAGGCGACCGACTTGCTCGTGCTGGTGCAATATCGACTTGAGAAAGTGATCGCACCGGTTCACCAAATGCGAACCGCTCTGCTGTGGGAAGGAGCTGCGGCCATCGCTTCGATCTTGGCGGTGACACTCACGCTTTGGTTCTTTGTACGACGCGTCGGTAGTTCACGATCTCGCAAAATCAAAAGCGTCGCCCCGACAGCAACGCCTGCAGAAACGATGACCATGCGATAGCCTGCGTCCGCTTGAATTCCGTTCGACCGACTCACCCGAGGCCGAAGTTGCTCGCTAGGCCCAAAGCCGCAACAGCGACTCAATCTGCTGCCGCCAACCATCAATCCCGGTCTCCTCCGCAAGGTCCGCTTCGCCAGACTCGACGAGGATTTTCGGAACGGGGTCCGCAAACTTAAGCATACGAGCGATGGACAGAGTGTCGGTAGCCGTCGGGCTCTCCGCCCCCAAGGTCAGTGTGTGACAAAGACTTCGACGAGCCAGCTGTTCGCAACGCGACTCCACCTCATCCGAGTCAACCTCTTCGAACAGGACCGTGCCCACCGAAGATTCCTCGCGAAACAAAGTCTCCACGAGAGAGCGTTCGTCCTCCAGCGGCGACTGGCTTCCTTCTCGAACGAACAAGAACTGAAACTCGATCGCATCCTGCCCCAGCCAATCCATCAATTGCTGGGTCATCACATACAAAGTTGCCAACAGCAGCACGACGCGTTGATAGGAAAACCCCCTGTCCTTAATTCGCGTACGAACCAAATCCGGAAGCAACACGAAGACGAACGTCAATCGCCGCCGCAAGAACTGATTCTCATCCCGAGAGTAATACAGCAGCTCGTTTCTCGCGAACTTGATGTCAAAAAGATCGGGACGTGAGTCGGGATCGATGTAGGCGAGTTCGGATCGAACCAGACTTTCGATTGTTCCTCGATTGGAAATCGAAGTGAACCCGCCAATCGGATAGTGGTCCTCTTCAAGAAGATTGGTCGCGACGGAGTTCTGGCGTGGCATGGACCGAGGCTTTTGCTTGGGCAAATCCTGTCGCAACTCCTCCGCTACGCAAAGCACCTGGCGTAGAGCGATGCGTTGACCAAAATCGTCCAGCGCAGTGCCCGACTCAAGCTCAAACAAATCTTCAGGCCCGACCAATTCACCCAGACCGCGAAACGCCGATGTCAGGCCTCGCAAATCATCGATCAATTGCGAGTCGACCCCCTCACGCTGAACAAGCTCCCAAGCTTCTTGCAAAACACTGTCCGGTGGCTTCCTCAACAGACCCTTGATGACGGCCGGAGTCAAAATCACGCCAGGTAATTGGCCGCGAGATCGCAGTCGATTGATCAAGTAGGCCACCGCACGATGACGGTCGCGCCCCTGGAATCGCAAGGTCGCATCCGCAGCTCGCTCAAAACTTAGATCAACGTAGAGCTTTCCAAGCACGTAGTCTTCGTAGCGCCGCGTATCAGAATGATCCAAGCCGTTGACTTCTGGCAAAGACCCCATATCGATACTGCGAAGAGAGCCTCCCGAAATTTGCCCCACATCTCCCACAAAGCCTGCCAGTGGAAGCGGGGCACCCTCCGAAACGATCTCCATGGACCACTCGAGCGTTTCGGCGACCCGATCAGCATTCAGAGGACTGGCACGAGAAAGCAATAGGCTCTGCAATACGAAATGCTCGGCCTCTTTCGGATCGCGTAGTTCTCTTGGCTTCATTACATCACGTATGGCGAGTCACCACGAATGTTCGGGCGACATGACTCTTCGTTTTACTCGTTGATCACGTTTCGCAACATCTCGCCGGTCAACACGCGCCGACAGGCTTCGGCGCCCTTACGACGCATATCAATCAACCCTTCCTCGCAATAAAAAGCGGCGTGGGGGTTGATGATCAAACGCTCATGCGCGGGATGCGCTGGATCGCGCCAGGCAACAAGCAAGGGATTCTCGGGTTGTGGCGGCTCTTCCGCCAACACATCGATCGCAGCTCCTGCCAATCGACCACGGGCGATCGCATCAGGAACCGCATCTGTATCGAGAACATCGCCGCGGGAAGTGTTCACAAGATAACTGCCCATTGGCAGCCATTCTAAGGTCTCTGCGTTGATCATTTTCCGCGAGCAATCGTTCAATGGGCAGTGAAGACTCAGCACATGCGATTCTCGCATCAGCTCTTCTAACGTTTCTACCCGTCGCACTCCGATCGCTTTGTCGTAACCATCGGGCTTGAAGGGATCGTAAAACCTGACATCCATTCCCATGGCCAGCGCCCGTTTGGCCGTGGCGGTTCCGATTCGGCCCAAACCCACGATTCCAAAAACTCTTCCGCGTTGCCGATGCAGCGGCGCCGCGACGTGATACATCCAAGGATCGGGCTGAGCCCGCATCCGTTGATTGTAAAGATGGATTCCGCGAGTCATCGCCAGCATCATACCGATCGCGGAATCGGCGACTTCTTCGGTGCCATAGTCAGGGACATTGGCGACCGGAATCCCGCGTTTCCTGGCCAATTCGTGATCAACGTTGTCAAACCCGACGCCACAACGCACGATCAATTTGCAGTTTTGCAATCGCTGAATCGTCGCCGCGGAGAGCGAAAGGTTGTGATAGAGCATCACCGCATCGGCAGAGTCGATCCGGCCGGCCAAGTCCTGTTCGCTATAGGCATCGTACGCCTCGACCGTAGCGACTCCCTCCAAGACGTCTCGTTCTACCTGCGAGTCTTGGATGAAGTCCGTGATCACAACATGTGGAAGTTTTTTTGTCATCGCAACACTCACTCATTCGCCTCGTTCAAACCAAAAAAGAGAATCCCAAAGGTCTACACCGTCGGACCGACCGTCCATGGAACGAACTCGTGGTCACCGAAACCGAGCTTCTCACTGCACGTTTTCTCACCGCTGGCTACACGAAGCGCGTATTCGAAGAACTCATCCCCGACCGTTTGCAAACTCTCACCCAGCAACACGCGACCGGCATCAAGGTCCATATCTTCGTTCATCCGCTCAAACAGCGGCGTGTTGGTTGCGATTTTGATCACCGGACTCGGTTTGCATCCGAAACAGCTGCCACGTCCAGTCGTAAACATGACGAGATTCGCACCGCCGGCAACCTTGCCGGTCACACTTGCAGGATCGAACCCGGGCGAGTCCATCACTACCAAACCTCGCTGATCGATTTGCTGTGCGTATTCGAACACAGCCTCCAATGCCGTCGATCCGCTCTTCGAAACGGCGCCAAGTGATTTTTCGGTGATCGTCGTCAGCCCGCCCGCCTTGTTGCCGACCGATGGATTGTTATCGATTTGTCCACCGTACTTCGCCACATACTCCTTCCACCACTCAATTCGTTCGAGCAGTTTTCTCGCAACGTCTTCGGAACGACTTCGGCGAATCAAGAGATGCTCTGCCCCATAGAGTTCCGTCGTTTCGGAAATCACGGACGTGCCGCCACAGGCGACCACTCGGTCGGACACAACTCCGACGGCAGGATTCGCCGTCAATCCGGAGTAACCGTCGCTTCCACCGCATTCGACCGCAAGATTCAAATGACTTGCATCGGCCGGCTTGCGAGAAACTTCATTCGCCCGATCGAGAACTTGCTCCAGCAGACTCTCCGCCTTCTCGATCGTCTCACGCGTACCACCTTCACTTTGCATCGTCAGCATGGGAATCCCGTCGTCGCGTGTCAGCTGCTTTCCGTCGGGCGCGTACAGCGAAACGATTCCGTGGTGCTGACTCAAGTAGCCCGCAGTCGTTTGTTCGCAACCAAGCCCAACAATCAAGCAACCGCCCACGTTGGCATGATGGGCGTACCCGGACAGTACTCGGCCAAGCATCTGGTGCTTGATCCCGTGATACTCCAGAGCACAACCCGTCGTGTGCGTTGCAGCAAAAACACCGTCCACGTTCGGCCATTGTTTCATCCGCTCACTGCCAAAACGCTCAACCACTTTGTGACAAACGGTCGCGCTGCAATTGACGGTCGAGACCAGCACCACGTAGTTCCGCGTGCCAACGCGTCCATCAGGCCGATGGAAGCCATCGAAACTCTTCGAAATCGGTTTGGGCGGCGGCGGGGGACTCAGGCGACTGAGATCATCTGAAACCACGTGATGGTCTGACAAATTGTGCGAGTGCACGTGCTGGCCCGCGGAAATGTCTTGCGTCGCCAAACCGATCGGCTCACCGTACTTCACCACCGCTTCACCCGTCGTGACGGACGAAACAGCCACCTTGTGACCAGGCGGTATGTCGGCGGACACAGTCAGTGTCTTTCCCGCAATCTGAACCGATTGCCCCCGGGACAACGCGATCGTCGCGATCGCTACGTTGTCCTCGGCGTCAAGCCAAACGAGTCCGGAGGGTTGATCGCCCTGGGTCATATTCGATTCCGATTTCGCCGACGATGTGGTCTCCGCTGCGCGAAGCGACCGACCGCGGTTGGGGTTAGGCAGTGAATCATCAGAAGTTCCGCAGCGACAACTTGCCCGTGGTTCCTGACGTCAATCTGGGTGCGTATATTTCGCTCTTCGCAAACCTGTTCCACGCGACCTCACAGCGAACACCAATTCGATGAAGATCCACGAATATCAGGGTAAAGAGTTATTCCGCCATGCTGGCGTGCCAGTTCTGGAGGGAATTGTAGCCACAACGCCCGACGAGGCAGTCGCCGCCTACGAAAAACTCGGTGGGGCCGGAGCGGTCGTCAAGTCTCAGATTCACGCAGGCGGACGTGGGAAAGGGACGGTAATCGGCAATCCTGACCAACGGGGTGTCGTCGTGTGCAAGAGTGCCGACGAAGTCCGCGGCGCAGCAGAAGGCCTGCTCGGAAAGACGCTGGTCACGATTCAGACCGGTCCCGAAGGAAAAACGGTCAACCAGGTGTTTGTCGAGGCAGGCTGCGATATCGCCCGCGAGCTGTACCTGGGAATCGTGCTTGATCGTGCCGCCGCCAAGCCCGTCCTGATGGCAAGCACCGAGGGTGGTGTCGAAATTGAAAAGGTCGCCGAGGAAACTCCAGAGCTGATCCACAAGGAACACTTCGATCCAGCCGTCGGGCTGGAGGCTTTTCAAGTTCGCAAACTATGCAAGAAGCTTGGAATCTCCGGTGCGGCAGCAAAGGCGGCGTCGAAGTTCATGCCCGCCATCTGTCGTTTCTTCGTGGACTACGACTGCTCGCTCACGGAAATCAATCCGCTGGTCATTACCGGCGACGAACAGATGATTGCCCTGGACGCAAAAATCACGTTCGACAGCAACGCAATGTTCCGACACAAGAACTTGCTCGAGTACCGCGACCTTTCCGAGGAAGAACCGAGCGAAGTTCGTGCAAGCGAATCTGGCCTCAGCTATGTCAAGCTTGATGGCAACATTGCCTGCCTCGTCAACGGCGCTGGCTTGGCAATGTCGACGATGGACATCATCAAGTACCACGGTGGCGAACCAGCCAACTTCCTGGACGTGGGTGGCGGTGCCAATGCGACTCAGGTGACTGAGGCATTCCGGATTTTGCTATCCGACCCAAGTTGCAAAGGAGTTCTCGTCAACATTTTCGGCGGCATCGCGCGCTGCACCACCATCGCGGCAGCGTTGATCGAAGCGAGCCAAACGGTTGGCTTCACTGTTCCCTTGGTCGTCCGCCTCGAAGGCACAGAAGTCGAAGAGGGCCGAAAAATGCTTGCCGACAGCGATGTCGACATCATCACCGCGACTGACATCACGGATGCGGCCAAGAAGATCGTTGCCGCGGTCAACTGACCTGCGATTCGCTACGACTGACACTTTCAACTCGAATTCATCCCCCACAATTCCCACAACGTTTCGATCATGAGCATCCTGGTTGACGACAATACCAAGGTCATTTGCCAAGGCATCACCGGTAACGCGGGTACCTTTCACACGTTGGGTTGCCGAGACTACGGCACACAGATGGTTGGCGGAGTCACGCCTGGAAAGGGCGGCCAAGACGTCGAAGGCATTCCTGTCTTTGACACCGTCGAAGAAGCCGTCGACAAGACCGGCGCCAACGCGACGATGATTTTCGTGCCGCCTCCATTTACCGCTGACGCGATTCTGGAAGCCGTCGATGCGGGCATTCAAGTGATCGCCGCGATCACCGAAGGCGTCCCCGTGCTCGACATGGTTCGCGTTTACGAAAAGGTTCGCGCGAGCGGTTCGGTCCTGATCGGTCCCAACTGTCCCGGCTTGATCACCCCAGGCCAATGCAAGATCGGCATCATGCCGGGATACATTCACAACCCGGGAAAAGTCGGTGTCATGAGCCGCAGCGGTACGTTGACCTACGAGGCCGTTTGGCAAACGAGCAACCTGGGTCTCGGTCAAAGCACCTGTGTCGGCCTCGGTGGCGATCCAATTGTCGGAACCAGCTTCATCGATTTGCTGGCGATGTATCAGGAGGATGATCAGACGGAAGCGATCTTGATGATTGGCGAAATCGGTGGATCGGCTGAGGAGGAAGCGGCCGCCTTTGCCAAGGCAAACGTCACCAAGCCAGTTGCCGCATTCATCGCCGGTCGAACCGCACCTCCCGGCAAACGCATGGGGCACGCAGGTGCGATCATCAGCGGGGGAAAAGGAACCGCGGAAGAGAAAGTCGCGGCTCTGGAAGACGCGGGAATCGTGGTCGCCCCAACTCCCGCCGACATGGGCGACGCGGTCGTCAAAGCAATGGCCAAGTAGCACTGCGAACGGTCGCTGTTGGAATTCGTGTGGGAATCAACGCATCGCCAGTGTCGCGAAGTATCCCATCATCGCTCCACGAGCCGTCCAAAGCGCTGTCCGTATCCAATTCGACGACACGAGCCGTCGATAGGCAGCCTCGTCGAAACCGTTGGACAACTGTTGATGACAGGGCACCTGCAGGAAAGCGGTTGAAAGCCAAATCAATACGATGAGGACCAAGCCTGTGATCGCGGCCCAGCGAGGGAATACACTCGGCGGAGCGA
>JBPCVD010000139.1:0-7853 GCA_051010815.1 Rubripirellula sp. | reverse complement strand
ACACGGTTGCTTCGTCAGTCGCCTCGAAACTTCCGATCCAATACAGAGTCGACGCCTTGGCATTGCAGACGCCGCTTTGGACACTGCACCAGACGCGACCGTCGGCGGGCGGGTGAACGGCCTTCACGCTCAGTCGAATGCGGTAGCGACCTGCCGTCGGGACGGCAGTCGCTGGCATGCGGCCGTAAAAATTCTGCCGCGTCGACCACGAGACGATGTCCTCGTGCTGGGGACGGCCTTCGGGTTCCCGGCCGGTTTTGTTCTCGTCGCGACGTAGTTGCTTCCAATCCAATTGGACGTTGGACGATGATTCGTCCGCCAACAGCGTGTTGAACGAAGCATCCAGGGCCGCGTCGGCAGCTTGCAAGTACGCCGCCATCGTATGGTCTGAAATCTGTTGGCTCTTGGCCACCGTGTCGAAGACATTGGTCAGCGAATCTTCAGGAAGGTGTTCACGGAGCGGAATGTCGATCGCCAACAGGTCGCAAACGTTTCGTTCGTACTGAGCACGCGTTAGCCGCCTTGCTGAGGCGCGCCCCATCGTCTTTATCCGGGCAGAATCTGACTCCTTCAATGTCTTATGCAGGCTTGCTAAAAATGGCAAAGACTCTTCTTCGTCGAGAGATTCGTCAGGCGGCATCTCGCCCTCGCGCACCCGATCGAATACTCGCTGCCAACGATGGAAGTTGTCTGGGTCATCGAGATTAAATGCCAGCGACTCCAGATCGAGATCGCCTTCGCTGCTGCTAGCGTCGTGGCATCCCGTGCAGTTTAGGCTCAGGAAATCCGCGATTCCTGCTGGCTGGTCTGCTGCAAACGCCGTTGGAGCGAGAATGCCGAAGATCACCCACATCGCGATCCCACACAATCGGCAGCGGTGTTTCTTGGCGTTGTTCATTACTTGGGCTTTTCTGAATCGACTCATCGCGCTGCCAGTGTCATTGCCAGCATGAAGGTTGGAATTATTCGCAGGCTAGCGGCCTGTGCTACGTTGGCCTTAGGTAATCGCGGCACCGGACCTTTATTGGAACATTTTTCAGAAAAAACATCCAATTTTGTGCTGCTGCCGCGATTACCTCTTCATCAAGCCAGTCAACTCCCAGAGAAGTTCATGCAAACAAACCATCCTCGTTTCATTGCGATCAATCAACACGCAAGCTCGACGCGACAGCGAGTGAGTACCGCAGATGTTCAGGTAACCCACTCGCTTGCGCTTCGAGCTTGTACATCGATTCTAGCGATGTGGATCATGGTGGTCGCAGGTGTCTGTTCTGCCGCTGATCGACCCAACTTTGTATTCGTGCTGACGGACGATCAGTCTTACGGCATGATGGGTTGTGACGGTAACGAGATCACGCAAACGCCCCACCTGGATCAACTCGCTCGCGATGGTGTTTTTTTTGATCGGGCCTACGTCACCAGTGCCATTTGTACGCCCAGTCGCATCTCGATCCTACTGAGCCAGTTCGAGCGAAAGCATGGTGTGAATTTCAATTCGGGCACCAGCGTGTCACCCGAAGCGTGGCAGCAATCGTATCCCGTCGTGATGCGACGCGGTGGGTACTACACCGGCTACGTAGGTAAAAACCACGCACCGATCGGCAAGGGTGGTTACGAGAGTGGGCTGATGGAAAAGTCATTTGACTACTTCTATGCCGGCCATGGTCACATTCGTTTCTACCCAAAGGACCACCACGAGATTTTTCGCTACGCCGAAAAAGACACGCAGGTGGAGATTGTTGGCGAAAGCGCGAACGACTTCTTGTCCAACGAACATCGGCTCGACGGTGCGATTCGGTTTCTCGATTCGCGGCCTGCCGACAAGCCGTTCTGCCTGAGCATTTGCTTGAACTTGCCGCACGGCGCTGGCACCAGCACCATGCAGATGCGTGACGCCGACGATGATATTTACAAAACGCTGTACCGCGACATCGACATTCCACCGCCCGATCACTACGTCGCGAAGTCGGACATCAAGATGCCGAAGTTGCCGGCCGATTTGCTGAAGGTGGAAGAACGGCAAACTGGATACAACTATGTCGATGAACCGGTCGCGTTGAAGGAACGAATGACCCGGCAAGCACAAGCGATGACGGGAATTGATCGCATGGTGGGACGACTGCGCGAAAAGCTCAGCGAGATTGGGGTGAGCGATAGTACTTTGATCGTCTTCACATCCGATCACGGATTGTTCATGGGCGAGCAGGGTTTGGGTGGCAAAGCACTCTGCTATGAGAAAACCACTCACGTTCCCATGATCGTGTACGATCCGACTTTGCCACCTGCGAAGCGTGGACGTCGTTGCGAGGAATTGGTGCAGAGCATCGACATCGCCCCAACGCTGCTTGACTACGCCGGGATCGACTGCCCTGACACGTTCCAAGGCAAGAGCATCCGCGATCTGATCAACGGCGAAGATGTGGCGATTCACGACTATCTCTTCACCGAAAACCTATGGTCCACGCATTTTGGCAACCCGCGGATTGAAGCGGTACAGGACAAACGCTGGAAGTACATCCGCTATTACGAAAACCAAAACTTCCCCGCATCGGCGAAGATTCGCACGGCCAAGGAATTGAAGATTCCGCTCAGCAAGATGCTCTATGCCGTTCACGATGATGGCATCGCGGTCTACCGCCACTATGCCGAGGCATCACTCAATGGTGAACCGCCGGTGCATGAGGAACTCTACGATATCGCGGGCGACCCGCACGAGTTGAATAACCTGATTGCTGACGATCGCTACTCGGATGAGCTGGAGCGACTGAAGACGGCTTGGAAGCGAAAGCTTACCGAGGCACGCGGAACCGGTATTCCCAGGGTACTTCGCTATACCGCTGACAGCGAAAGGAACGACGAATCAAAATGAACGCATTCAATTTCAGTACTAACCGGCCAGCGGCAAGCATGGTCTACGGTTGCCTGCTAGCCACCCTGTGTATCCAGTCGACGTTCGCATCTGCTAACGATCGGCCGAACATCGTGTTGATCGTTGCGGATGACCTGGGCTACAGCGACGTCGGATTCAACGGTTGCAAGGAGATCCCCACACCTCATCTGGACGCAATTGCCGAGTCGGGCGTTGTGTTCCAGTGCGGATACGCATCCCATCCGTATTGCAGCCCCAGCCGCGCGGGACTTCTAACGGGGCGATACCAGCAACGTTTCGGGCACGAGTGTAATCCCGAACCCAATGCGTATGTGATGGGCGACGATGCACCCGGCTTGCCGCTGAGCGAAACAACGCTCGCCAACGTCCTGCAGGATGCAGGATATGTCACGGGTGCGGTAGGTAAGTGGCATCTGGGTGATGCAAAGCCGTACTGGCCCAATCGACGGGGTTTTGATGAGTGGTTTGGCTTTAGTGGCGGTGGGCTGAGCTACTGGGGTGATACCGGTAAGAAGCCAGCATCGTTTGGCGTGTATCGTGGCGACGTGCCGGTTGATCGCACGTCGCTGACGTATTTAACGGATGACTTTTCGAGTGAAGCGGTTGCGTTTGTCGATCGTCACCAAAACGAGCCGTTCTTTCTCTATCTGGCATACAACGCACCACATGCGCCCGATCAAGTTACTCACCATCACTTGGAAAAGACCGAGCACATCGAGTACGGCGGCCGCGCCGTTTATGGTGCGATGGTCGCCGGGATGGACGAAGGTATCGGCCGTTTGATGGACAAACTGAAGGAAGTCGACGCTGATCAGAACACGTTGGTGATCTTCTACAGCGACAATGGGGGACGGATACAGCATGCCGTCAGCTTTCCGTATCGCGGACACAAGGGCATGGTGTTTGAGGGCGGTATCCGCGTCCCGTTCATCATGTCATGGCCTGAGCGGATTCCCAAGGGCGTCAAACATGAGTCACCGATCTCTGCGCTTGATATTTTCCCGACCGTCGTAAGCGCGGCCGGACTTGTCCCGGATTCGAGAAAAAACTTGGACGGTGTTGACCTGTTGCCAATCTTGACCGGCGATTCCAAACCGAACCCGGCGCGTCGGTTCTTTTGGCGTTACGCGATGGATAATGACGAATACGGATTCGCGGTGCGCGAGGGAAATTTGAAACTGGTCAAGAGCGGCTACAAGACCGGTGAACTACTTTTCGATTTGGCGAATGATCCCTGGGAGCAAAACAACTTGGCCGCTGAGCAACCGGAGACGGTCGAGCGTTTGGAACAACTGATTCACCGGTGGGATGCCGACAATGTCGAACCCAAATGGATTGACGCTCACGGCGTGAATGTTCGCAAAGAAGAATCGGAGCGGCAGAAAGCCATTCAAGCAGCGTCACGAGGCGACCGGCAATCCCCAAAGAATCCAAACGAGTGAGGTTGCATTCCATGAATGCCAGATTGATCCGTAGCGTCTCACTTTCGATCGCCTGCTTCGTCTCGTCGCAGGCGATTGCGGAGACTCTTGAGATCCCGGCTCTCTCCGATGGTGCACCAGCCGCGGGTAAACGTGTCGCCGTCACGCCGCCTGAATACAAGGGCACGCAGGTTTTCCACACGCTTTATCTTCCCGCGAATTGGAAACGCAGCGGAGAACGGCTTCCGATCATTTTCGAGTACACGGGGAACTACTTCCCCAAAACCGGATCGACCGGCAGACCAGAAGATGCTGCCTTGGGATACGGTCTATCGGGCGGCAAGTACATTTGGGTTTCGCTGCCCTATGTCAATGAACAGGGGACCGGCAACGCGGTGACTTGGTGGGGCGACGAAGAAGCAACGGTTCAGTATGCCAAGCAGAATGTTTCCCGCATCATCCAGCAGACCAATGCGGATCCAAACTCCGTCTTTCTGTGTGGGTTTTCGCGTGGTGCCATCGGGGTGAACTATATCGGCCTACACGACGATGAAATCGCGGCCCTTTGGACCGCGTTCATTGCTCACGACCATTTTGACGGAGTGAAGTCGTGGAATACCGATTGGGGAACCCCTTTTGAAAAGTATCAAGCGGCAGCCAGAAAGCGTTTGGCGCGAGTAGGGAATCGGCCTTATTGGGTCAGCCAGAATGGAAAGAATCATGCGACGGAAACCTTCGTGCGGTCCGCCACCCAAGACCCTAGATCGTTCACGTTTGGATACGTCAACACGAGAGACATACTCGGCAAGTTCCCCAACGACATCGCCAAGGCAGCTCACACTGATCGCTGGCCACTGGTGCCAAGCGAGTATCGCGGACGCATCAAGAATTGGATGGATCGAGTGGTTGGTTCAACTCGCGATCATGCCGCAGTCCTGAACTTTGAAAGTATGGTCCAGCCTGTTCCATCGACATCAAAATTCATCGACGACGACTATTACATCTGGGGTGGCAGCATGGTGCGAGCTGCAGATGGAACGTGCCATCTACTCTACAGTCGCTGGCCTCGCAAGCTCGGACACAATGCTTGGGTCACTCATTCGGAAATCGCTCGTGCCGTATCCAACGACCCACTGGGGCCTTACCGACACGTCGACATCGCACTTCCGGCAAGAGGAAAGGCGTTCTGGGACGGGATGTGTACGCACAATCCTACGGTTCATGAGTTCGATGGCAAATACTATCTGTACTACATGGGGAATTTCGGCGATGGCAACGCAACTGCGAAGCTCAATCCGATTCACCGTAACCATCAACGAATCGGCGTGGCCGTCGCCGACCATCCCGCTGGGCCTTGGACGCGATTCGACAAACCACTGATCGACGTGACGCCGACTGCCAGTGCTCATGACGAACTGATGACCAGCAATCCGTCGATCCTGCGTCGGGCCGACGGCAAATACGTGCTGATCTACAAAGCGGTGGGAACGAAAGGACGTCCGCCGATGGGAGGCCCAGTCGTTCACTTGGCAGCAATGTCTTCATCGCCGCTCGGGCCGTTTGACAAACAAATGAAACCGCTGTTCACGGCACCTGGCGTTCGCTTTCCGGCCGAAGATCCGTACATCTGGTCCGATGGGAAACGATGCTGGGCGATCGTGAACGACCACAAAGGTCTCTTCAACGGCAGCGGCGAAGATTCGCTGGCGTTGTTCACTTCGATGGACGGTTTGAATTGGAACGTCGCCGATCATCCGCAGGTGTTGGATCGAAAGATCACTTGGTCGGATGGCACGTCGCAGGCATTCCACCGCCTCGAACGTCCTCAGCTGTGGCTCGAAAACGGCGTTCCCAAAGTGCTGTTCTGTGCCGCCGAAGAAACGAAAGAGAAAACGCACTCGTACAACGTTCACATCCCACTTATTCAAACCTCCGATCCGTAGTGGACGAGGCAACGAGTCCCTGTCCGGAAGCATTCGTAGCCTCATCCACTACATCCCCAATCAAAAGCCCTCCTGCAATGAACCGAATCTACCCGATTGCCTTCTTCAGTTTGTTGGTGACGTCGTTTCCCCCGCCAGCGCAGGCTGAAAATCCCGACGAACTGATCAAACGAGCGAAGCTGATCTTTGGCGACGACTTCAATCGAAACGAGGACGATGAGGTCAACGAGCAAGTGGGTAACGGCTGGGTCACGAACAGTGCCAACGCAGCCGACGGTGTGAAGCAGGCCGATCTGCAGAACGGAACACTCGTGATCACGCAAGCCGAAGGAGCCAACCACAGTGTCTCGGTACGTCACGATGCACCGTTCGACGACGGCGTGATCAAACTGCGATTTCAGGTATTCGATAAGACGGGATTGAAGTTCAACATCAACGACCCCAAGGCGAACAAGGTGACTTGGGCCGGACACATTGCCCGAGTCGTTCTGACTCCCAACTTCGTCACGATTAGCGACGACAAGACCGGCGTTTACGACTTGCAGGTTCGCAGCAAACGAAAAAGCAAGAATCTTGGCATGGAAGAGCAAGCTGAGCTGGCCAAATTTCTAGCCACGAAGTCAGCGAAGTTGAAAGCACCGATCAAGCCGAAAGAGTGGCACGAAATGACAATGGTGAACATTGGCCCGAAGTTCGAGGTTTACATCGACGACCAATTGGTCGGTTCGTTTTCATCGGAAGGGTTGGACCACAAAGTGAAGCAGAACATCGCTTTGGGCGTCAGCGGCAAAGTGACCGTCGATGACCTGCGAGTCTGGTCGCTGGACCAATAAACAACGGTCGATCATTGATTGTTGTAGTGGACGAGGCGACGAGTCCCGCCGAATGGGACTCGTTGCCTCATCCACTACGAAGTTCATCACCACGAAGTAACCTACCATGAAACCGATCTTCTTAGTCGCATTCGCGATGTGTGTCGCGCTGTCGTCTGTCACGTCTGCTGCCGAACGGCCCAATATCATCCTGGTCTACGCAGACGACATCAGCGCTCGTGAACTGCCGTTGTATGCTTCGTCAGTGTGGAGCAAGCCGACCAAAGGCGACATGAGCGACGAGCGTTTCCGGGCGAAGACTCCTGTTCTGGACCAGATGGCTGCGGAGGGTTGTTGGGTCAAGACGGCTTGGGCATCGGTCGTCTGTTCGCCGAGCCGCGCAATGATGATGACCGGCCGATACGCACACATTCATAAGTGGTGGAACAACAAAGCCAAAGGACGCTACATCGACGAAAATGGCAAAGCTGTGACTTGGCCGCTCTACTTGAGTTCGCCCAATCAGATCGGGCATATCGCTCAGCAAGGCGGGTACGGCACGTACTGGGCCGGCAAGACTCAGATGGCTGGCGATCTGCGTGAGTTCGGTTTCGGTCAAGGTTGCTTTACGCCAGGCAGTCTGTCCGACAAAGACAATCCGTTTACCGATTTCAAGATGTACTACAAGAAGGAGAACGGCACGAGAGTGCTGTTGAACTCCGATACGGGCCAACCGCTGGATACGTATCAGCAACACGGCTGGTATTTCTATCCGCATGTCCGCCTG
>JBPCVD010000138.1:0-4952 GCA_051010815.1 Rubripirellula sp. | reverse complement strand
ATTGAGGCAGAGGATAGCAGAAAAGTTTCACATCGTAGAGGACATGACCCTTGGTTCGCGCAAAGTCCATTGAGCCCACCAAAAACGCTCCCAAGGGCCTGGATCCGCCGCCAGATCAAGCCGGTCGGCACCCGCTGCCTCTGAGTGGCATTTGCTTTGACAGACCACCATCGGGGTTCGGCTCGCCAGCCCTTGGGGCAGGGACGAGAGGTGCCCAGGAATGCGTCAATGCGGATCGCCTCGGGCCACCGGCTGGAGTCCGTCCAGCTTGAAAGCATCCGTAGCCCGGTCAATTCTGTCCTGATGAATCTTCCTGCTCTGGGTCAGTTTCCCCCTGTGACCGCCCTGCCCCGAGCCTGTCCTGCCCCCGATTGGATGAGTCGGTGGTGGCAGAATCTTCCTTTGGTATCCGAGCGATTTGCTTCGCACGCCTGGCCAGCCCATATCGCCAGATGAAGCCGGAAGCGATCAGGGCCGCTCCCACGAGGGTCCACCAGCGAGGGTATTGGTACGTGGCGTAGTTCCGCCAGGCAAGGAACGTCCAGACCGGCACAGCAATGGGCTCGAGCAACGTAATCAGAGATGCCTCGTTGCTTTCAACCTCCCGAACCGCCCAGGCAAAAATCATGTACGGGATCGCCAACTGCACCGCACCCAGGCAAAACAACGCGATCCATTGCTCTCCGTGCGGCAGCGGCGTCTTGCCGATCACCAGCGGCCACAGGCAAACGATGCTCACCACGTGATTGATCAAACCGATCCAAGCAACATCCACACCTCGGAGATGACGGATCGAGAGCAGCACGACGGCGTACATCAGACCGGAGAATAGCGCCAGTCCGACCGGCCCCGTCCACAGCGATTCATGGGTCACCCTCGCTTCCATCAGGACGATCACTGATATGCCTATCAAGGAGAGCCCGACCATGACCCAGTCACTGCGTCGAGGGCGATCACCCAGGCCCATCCAACCGGCCACCGCCACCCATGCAGGTCCTACGTATTGCAACCAGATCGTCGTCGTCTCGGATCCCCGCACCATCGCCACCAGAAACGAATACGTCATGGCCACAAATGCCAACGACATCGGGATCATTGCCGCGCGAAATTCGGGTCGCCGCACAAAGGGCAAGACAGTGATCGCGGCGAAAACGGCCCGCCAGAATGTCAGCGCGACGCCGCGGGTCTCGATCGGCCAATCATCGAACCAGGGGGCCTTTGCATAGAACCCGCTGGTACTCCAAAGCAAAGCGGCCACCACCACCAGTAATCGCGACCGATCACGGCTGGACAGATTCCCCATTACTCTGTGGTCGACCCGGGTTGCGATAAGTGAATTCTGATCTGCACCGGCAGATGGTCGCTAGCGAATCGACCGTTCTTGGTCTTCGGATCGAGCGTGTTGAATTGCTGGACGGTAACGGGTCCATGGACGAAGAGATGGTCGATGATGCGGCCCGGCGCAATTTCTTTGAATCCATTCCATGTGCTGTCTGGGCCCGTCACAGCGGCTTGACTGGCCGACCTCGCGTCAACGAGATAGCCTCCGCTGGTCAACGCTCGGTAGGGATCCGATTCTTGACTGCAATTGAAGTCGCCCATGACGATCACAGGTAGGTCACCACCGCGTTCACGAGCAACTCGCTGGATCAGTTTTCCACTCTCGGTCCTGGCCTGCGAACCACGGTGGTCGAAGTGAGTGTTCGCGATCCACAAACGGTTGCCGCTTTGCTTGTCGAGCAGCGTCATCCATGTGCATGTTCTTGGCAGGGCCGCGTCCCAACCGCGAACTCCAATTTTCGCCGGAGACTCGCTCAGCCAAAACGTGCCCTGATCAATGGGTTCAAAGCGATCGCGTCGGTACAGGATGGGTGCATGTTCTCCACCCCGCTTCCCATCATCGCGCCCCAGTCCATACCAACCATGTTCGGGCAGCCGCGTCACAAGTTCATCCAGTTGCGGTGCCGTCACCTCTTGAAGTCCGGCAATGTCATAGCCCGCCAGGAAATCGGCGACCGCCTCCACCCGGTGACTCCAAACATCTTCCCCATCACGAGGATTCGCGTAGCGAATGTTGTAAGTCACCACATCGATCGTGTTCGCAGTCTCGTCAGCTTGCGACGGTAACTCGCAAACCAACAACGCGAGTCCACACAAGCAGATGCGAAACAGAAGGCTCTTTACGGAGGCCATGTCTTGAATCCCATGGCGCGAAAGAATCGGCCTAAACGAGTTGGGCACAGAGGCGATACCTCGACAACGCCTATTCGTGTCGAAGTGCCTCAATCGGATTCATCTTGGCCGCACGCACCGCTGGATACAACCCACTGATCAATCCGACGCCCACCGCGATCATGACGGCCAGTGGGATCGTCCAATACACGATCGAAGGTTCGGCTTCACGAATCGCCTGGGGTAACGCGGCAAACTTGTCAGGAAGTCCCTGCTTGACCACCCAAATCGCCATTCGATACATCGGCAGACTCGCCAAGCCAAACACGATTCCCAACATGGCGCCCGCGAAACTGAGCACGATCGTTTCGACCAGGAATTGGCGAGTGATATCACCGCGTCGCGCGCCCAATGCTCGACGAATGCCGATTTCCCGCGTTCGTTCGGTGACGCTCGCGAGCATGATATTCATGATTCCAATGCCGCCAACCACCAGCGAAATGCAAGCGATCAGAATTCCAATCCCCAGAAACATCAACTTCATGTTCCGTGCTTGTTCCAGCAACTCCAGCGGCACCACAACGGCCGTATCGTTCAATTCGCCGTGCCGCGGTTCCAACAAACTTTCGATCATCGCCGCAGAGGTCTTGACCATGTCCTGGCTCTTCGCCTGCAGCGTGATCTGGTTCAACTCCATGATTTCCATTTGGAATTGTCCGCTACGACGCGTGACAATGGTATCTCCGACCCGTTTTCGGAGCGTTCGCATCGGAATGTAGACATCCGACGAAAAATCTTGCGAGTCGAGAGAACCGCCAATGGCCGCCGACGGATTTCGATGCTCCAGAACGCCAACAATCTTGTACTTGTCGGTGTGCTCGGGAACGGTCACACGTTTTCCAAGCGGTTCCTCATACGGGAACAATCGCTCCGCGACACCGGCAGACACGACGCAAACGGTGTCTGCTTTGAGCTCATCGGCATCGCTTAAGAAACGACCGCCACTGGAACGAATCTGAAGACTGTTGACGTCCGCATAGGCGGGAGTACAGCCGACCAAACGACCGTCCACCACGCGATCTCGGTAGGTGAATTGCCGACGAATTTCGCGGATCGGAATCGCAGTTTCAATCGTCGGTACGCTGGCCAAGATCTGGTCCAAGTCACTACGCAGAAGCCCGTACTGAGATGCTCCCATCCCAGCCAACTTGTCCTCCGGTGGCTTTTGACTTCGCACGATGATCGTGGTCGATCCGAGAGACTCGATCTGTTTCTGAACTTGATCGCTTGCACCCTGACTGATCGCCGTCAACACGATGACCGCCCAAACACCAATCATGATGCCCAACATGGTCAGGAAGGTGCGCAGCGGATGCAGCAACAGACTCTTGATTCCAAGTTTCCAAGTTCGCAACCAGACCATGACTTTTCCTGCGTTACTCTCGTGCCAAAAGTTCGGCGACGGCAGCTCGCTGGGTCTCGCGCGCCGCAATGCGTCGATCTTCGCTCACTTGTTCGTCTGTGTGCAACATGCCGTCCTTGAGCCTCACTATACGCTTGGCCCGATCGGCAACATCGTCTTCGTGAGTCACCAGGATGATCGTTCGTCCCTCTTGGTTCAGCGCATCGAAGATCGCCAGAATCTCATCGGTTGTCGCAGAGTCCAGGTTTCCCGTCGGCTCATCGGCAAGCACAAAGAAGGGATCGTTCACAAGGCTTCGGGCGATCGCCACACGTTGTTGCTGGCCACCCGACAATTGAGTTGGCCGGTGATCCAGTCGGTCACCCAAACCAACTCGTTCAGCGAGCTGAATGGCCCGTTGTCTCTCAGTGGCTCCCAAACGTCCCTGGTAGTAGAGCGGGACCTGAATGTTCTCAACCACACTCAATTGCTGAATCAGATTGTACGACTGAAAGACGAACCCAATCCGCCGACTGCGAATTTCTGCCAGCTCGTCATCGGTCATTTCGGCGATATCGTCCTCGCCGAGATACAAGCTGCCATTGGTCGGCTTGTCGAGGCATCCCAACAAGTTCAACAGGGTGCTTTTTCCGCTGCCCGATGGCCCCATGATGGCCACGTAGTCTCCCTCGGGCACGTCAAACGAAACACCGCGAAGGGCGCGTACAGTCTCGCTCTTGAGCACGTACTCTTTCGTCAGATCACGAATCGAGGTTGCCAGACGACGAGGCCCAGAGGGCAGCTCTCCGCCTGGATCCGTAGAACCATATGCTTCTGTCATGCTCATCGAGGCCCTCCGCCACCACTCATTCGCTTCTTGATCGATTGAGTGAGTTCCGCCTTCGTGACTTCGCCGTCGCCGTCCGTATCTGCTGCTGAAACGCTACTTCGGTACTGGGAGTCTATCGCCTGGATCTCATCGGCCGACAGCTTCCCGTCGCCGTCCGTATCGCTCCGCTCCATGCTTCGATCAACGATGGTTCCAACGTCAGGCATACCGCCACCGCCAGGTCGTCCGCCACCAGCACCTCCAGGTCGTCCGCCACCAGCACCTCCGGGTCGTCCGCCGCCGCCAGGTCGTCCGCCACCAGCACCTCCGGGTCGGCCGCCGCCACCAGGTCGTCCGCCAGCTCCGACTGGCCTTCCGGCCCCCGGTCGCCCGCCTTCGCCGCCTGGCGCCACCGCCGTGCCCTTTGACGCATCATTGGTGGCAAGTTCTCGCATTTCACTGTTATCTTCGCGAACGATGGCCGGCAACTCCATTAATGTCAGGTGCTCCCTGAGGTTCAAGACAACGATGTCGTCCTCCACAATCCCT
>JBPCVD010000137.1:0-4451 GCA_051010815.1 Rubripirellula sp. | reverse complement strand
TCGCGAGGCCTCCGCGACGACTTCACCGGCAACCCAAAGGCCACCCGCAACCGCAACACCGAGAGGACCGCCAAGGGCACCGAGGCCCATTGAGGTCGCCATGCCAACCGCGCGGCCGGCCCGCCGCCGATGAGTCGCATCGCGGACGCCTAAGAGATGACTCCCCGCTTCGGTCGCCAACTGGGCAGCATCGGCAGCCAGAATCCATGGACTCGCACCGCGAAGCAAGCCACGACCTCCGACACGCGTGGCGCCGCGAGCCGCACCAGCGACCAAAGCCTTGACGCTAGCCGCACCAAGACGCTCAACAGCGACTTGAACCTGGCGGCTCTCCTCCGAGCCCAGCACGCACCAAACCGCGAAGTGCTCGCAATTGTCGAACAGAAGGTCGTAACCACGACGGCCAACCAAGCCGATTGCTCGAGCGACGATTTCATCGCGATCCAACGCATCGGCGTGTGAAATTCGATGAACCTTGTCTTGACCATCCCGAGTGATCACGTCGAAGGAAGTTCGACACACCTCAAAATCGGCAAAGTTGCCACCAGGGCCTGCAACTCCACCCGAACCGTCGGTGAAGTGAACGACCGTTCCATCACCGATGTCGACCGCGTGATGCTGAAAGGGAATTCCCTTGCAACGTCGCCAAACAAAGAGATGGTCGCCACCTGCCAAATGAACTTCCCTTCAAAAAAATTAAGCGTCTCTCAAACGCTGAGCGTCTCTCAAACGCTGAGCGGACGCATTGCAATCATTGTTGAAACGACGCTTCTCGCGGTAAACACCATGAAACTCGAAACGGCTCCAATTGACCCAGTTTCGGCGGGATCCGCGAGATCGCGGCAACTTCGACACTTCGCCCCCCGAGAGAGAAACGCAGGCTGATCGATGGACCCACCGCATCAGGCAGTGCGCTGCGTGACCCCGCAACACAGCCGCGAGCTCTACCGGCGGAAGGTCGTGGGAGGACTGGCTACCGATCACCGACTTGGGCGAGATCGGATCACTTGCCAAGCCATGCCTTCCACATCGAGCTTGGCGATTCAAATGCTCTCGGGCGTTTCGATCCGATCGTGCCGATGCGACTGTCCGACTCCAGCGGCACCAAACAAATACAGCGTCGCCCCGTACGTGATCAGAACTGCGAAGTAAGCCATCGCAATGAGCGGGACATCACTTAACGTTTTCCCGTTCGCCCAAAGTTCGGCAATGGTGAGCAGGAGCGAGATCAAGCAAACCGCAACGATTCCGCCGAGCAACCACTTCAGTGACCGACCCGCGCCGCGCGCGATCGACGAAAGGCAAAAGCAGAGGGCAACCGCCGGCACGACGCACCACAGGCTCGCAAGAACCGACCAGTAGACACCAAAGGCCGTTGGCTTTGCTTGGCCGCCAGCATCGGGTACGGCGTCTCGAATGACCTCATATCGCCCAGCGGCAAAAAGAAGACAAGCAAATGCCGTCGTGATCGCCAACAGATCGATGATCATGAATTGCCGCCGTTTCAATTCACCTTCCGAATCCCCACCATCGGCGCTAGCAACGGCGCCGCTTCCCTGACCGGCACTGCGCTGATCGCCGCTTCCCTGATCGGCACTGCGCGGATCACTAACGCTCGCTTCGCTCGACCACCGCCAGACAGGTACCCCCACCCAGGAGAACAACATAGACTGGACCAACACGATGCCAGCCAATTGGACGACTTGCCGAATCCATTCCGAATCCAACAGCCAAGCGGCGACGAAGGAAAGAGCGGCGACCACAAGAGCTCGGATCAGGTTGCGAGGAATCGCGTTGTGGAGGATGGTCGCCATCCAGCACAGTCCGGCGGCGATCCCAAACAACAATCCTTGAAGCAGTCCGTACACAACCGACGGCTGCCAAGGGATCGATGAGATAGCATCCGCTTTGAACGCGAAGATGACGCCACCACAGAAGAGGCCCCAACCTCCTAAGATTGCGATCGATTTCCCACCCAGGACAGGCGCTCGGTATCCGGGCATGACAGATGTTGGGTGATGCATAGAAAAGGCGTATCTCGATCGCCGCCATACGATAGTTGTTCCCACCTTAACATGCGATTTCGCACCTGTCGCTGTCATCATGGACGGTACCACAGAATCAATCATTGTCGTCATCGGTGATCCGATCGCTGGCAACCCTGTTCAATTCGCCGCCGAACGCGCATTGCGTTCGCTGCGGCTCGATTGGAGGGTTCTTTCGTTTGACGTTAAACCCGAACATGTCGCGACCGCGTTAGGCGGGTTCGATGTGACAGGCATTGACGGCGTATTCGTCGACCCATCGCTATGCGACCAAGCACGTGAATGGCTTGCCGCGCGAAATGAAGTGAAACCGGAATCAATCGACTCGCTCTATCGGGATGATCAGGGACAGTTCGTTGGCGCGAATGAACAGAGAGAATGGATCGATGAACAGATTGCCCGTCATGGTGGCGATCGCCGCGTTTGGATAGGCGATCATGGCCCCAACGCGGCTGCGACCTGCGAAGGCTTTGAGATGCACGACAATGTTCCGTCGGATCTTGGGGAAGTCACCGCGAACGCTGATGTAATCGTGATCAGCGATCGGGCAGGCAAGCCTGTGGAACTCGAACCCGACGAGTGGGCCGACAATGACGGCGGCACGCTCGTGATTGACCTCACCAACGGCCATCCCGATTTCTCTCGCATCAAACAGCGTGGCTATCGTGTGGTGTGCGAAAACGAACGTCGAATTGGCACCCTTCAGCGCAGTCTCCATCGCTGGACGGGCGAATACGCCTCCGCCGATGTAATCCATGACGCGATCGAGGAATACCTGAGCGTCTGATCGTGTTCGCTTGCTCGGTCTACGGCTTCATTTCACGATCATCCTGGAATGGCCGGCGAACCCAAACTCTATCTCGAAGAGCATCGATTCAAGTTGATCAAGATTCATAAAGAGCTGATCGCTGCAGCGGCCAAGCTGCGAGACGAAGTCGATGACTTGTCGTTCGACGAACCGGTCACGCATGTCTACAACCCGCTGGGATACGCGTGGGACGCGCACCAGGCGTACCTGTGCCGCGCGAATCGCCGTGGAGCAAAAGTGCTGTTCTTGGGAATGAATCCCGGACCCTGGGGAATGGCACAGACAGGAGTCCCTTTTGGTGAAATCGCAGCTGCACGCGAATGGATCGGCATCGACCTGCCCGTGGACCATCCGCCCAACGAACATCCCAAAAGACCCGTTCAGGGATTTGAGTGTGCTCGGAGTGAGGTCAGTGGCCGACGGCTCTGGGGACTGTTTCGCGACCGATTCGATGACGCCCCAGCGTTCTTCGAAAAACACTTCGTCGCGAATTATTGCCCATTGGTGTTCATGGAAGAATCGGGAAGAAACCGAACACCCGACAAGCTGCCCGCAAACGAGCGTCAACCACTTGATGTCGCATGCGACCAGCACCTGCAAACGATGTTGCGGCTCCTGAAGCCGAAGCATGCGGTTGGCGTTGGAGCCTATGCGGAAAAATGCATCGCCCGAGCGGTGGAGACATCGGGCAGCAATGCAAAGGTCTCTCGGATTCTGCATCCTAGCCCAGCCTCGCCAGCAGCCAACCGAGACTGGGCCGGAACCGCGACCAAACAGATGCTAGCAGCAGGAATCTGGAGCTGAATCTCCCTCTTGCACGCCCCTCCATCGGAGGAAGTTCGGGTCCGCGGGCGTTGTTCGGCACGTGGCAACCACATTCAAAAGCCTTCGACTTCCCACGGCATTGGGTTTTCCACAGGTTTCTCGGAACGATGCTGACCGCGGCCGCCAAAAGAGTGATAATGCGAGCGTAGGATGCGATGGCAGCCAGGACTGCTGCGTTAGCCGGCGAATTTCATTCGCTCAGTTTGGAAGCTTGGTTTTGCGAGCGCTGTCAATCGAACGCTTTTCCGCAAACGGATTCGTTCGAACGCGGCCCTGCTCCGACGGCAGCAACGCGGCGACCCCGTTGTCGCCACTTATCTCTCGTCACATCGCCTTGATCGATCGCGGAAACTATGAATCCAGATCATTTCCAAGACCTCTACATGATGCTTCGGGGTAGTCGCGCGGCGACCGACGTGCTCGACGCCAAAGCGCTGTTCATGGAGAACAAACTAACGCTGGCGCAATCAAAAATCGTGTCGGCGAGAGAGGCCTATGCTGAAGCGCGGTCGCGCCTGTTGAAACTGCCGGCGGAAAAACAGGTCGATGCCAAATCGCGGGACGCTGATCGGCAGATCAAGAAAGTGATCCGAAAACAGGAAAAGGCGCAAGAGGCACTCGAAGCGTTTGACGAAATGCTTCCGCAGCTCGCAAAGCTGATCGTGCGGGACGAGCGCCGCCGCGAACGCGAACAGGCCCGTGAAGCGGAACAGCAAGCCGCAACCGAGCGACAAGCCAAGCGAAGGGAGGTCGAGGACGCGAATGAGTCCTCC
>JBPCVD010000136.1:0-5164 GCA_051010815.1 Rubripirellula sp. | reverse complement strand
ATTGAAGAGCGGGGCCTGAAGAGTCGCTTGGTACGCGTTCGGCCGCGTCTTTGGTGCGTCGATCGTTTCTTCGTGGGAGTCAGCGTTCCGTAGGCATCGCCTTTCAGACGCGAGCAATTCCAGGATTTAGAAGTGGAAGTTGTTCGGGTCGGGGCCAAATCGCGTTCCGCGGTCCATCCTATCGAGCAGGGTGACGTCGTTGGGAAGTAGCTCAAAATCAAAGACGTCCGCGTTCGAAAAGATTCGTTCGCGCTTGGACGATTTGGGAATGGTCGCGACGCCTTTTTGCAGGTCCCATCGCAGGACGATTTGCGAGATTGTCTTTGAGTACTTCTCCGCCAGCGTTCGTATCGCGTCCAATTCGAAAATCTTTCCCTGCATCATCGGCGACCAGGCTTGGTATTGGATTTCATGGGAGACGCAAAAGTCGATCAGATCCTGCTGAACCAGGTAGGGATGAAACTCCATTTGATCGACCATCGGCATCACGTGCGCCTCGGCCATCAATTCTTCCAGCTGGTGTTGCAAGAAATTGCTGACACCAATCGCTCGCACTCTTCTCTCGCGGTAGAGAGTTTCTAATGCCCGCCAAGTCTCATTGAATTTTCCTGCAACCGGCCAGTGAATTAGATAGAGATCCAAGTACTCCAGGCCCGAGGTTTGCAGACTGGCGTCGAATGCGGCAAGGGTTGATTCGTATCCCTGATCCGCGTTCCAAACCTTGCCCGAGACGAAGATCTCCTCTCGCTGCACGGGACTCGCGCGTACTGCTTCGCCAACCTCCGCCTCGTTTCCGTAGATCGATGCGGAATCAATCAAGCGATAGCCCGCCTCTAACGCCACGGTGACGGCTTGCACGGTGTTTTCGCATTGAAAGACACCCAGCCCAAGGTAGGGCATTCGCACGGCATTTCGCAGTTCAAAGGTGCCTCCAATATCGGTCAGTTGATCATGCTTTGCAGGCATCGTCTTGGTTTGGAAATGGGGGCCCGGATCTGAGGGAGGCTTGTGCTAGGTTCATGTGCGCGCGACGTTTGGCATTGTCCCAGCAGACGCACGTTGGTTCTCAGTTCAACGTGTTTTTAAAGACCTCGCCGTCTTTCATGATCAGCTTGATAGGCGGTACGTCCTGGCCGCGCGGTTCCGCATCGAACCATTTGCTGTTGCCTCCGATGGCCGTGATGTCCTCGAGCGGATTGCCGTCGACGATCAGGATGTCGGCATAAGCGCCTTCTTCGATCACGCCGAGTTTCCCCTCGGCGTACGGGTTTTCGGGGCCGGTCAGTTCGCAGAGTTCGCCGCCGTTTTTCGTCAACATCTGCAACGCCCAAAAATTGCCAAACTCTCTGGCAACATTGTATTTGGTGAAGTCCATCGACGAACGATAGGGCACACCAGTCAACAAAACGTAATCGGAGTTGAAGACCAACTTTGGTTTGTGCCGTTTGCAAAGGTTGAAGAACTTGCTGCTGTTATTGAACAGCCACATGAACTTGACGGTCGGTGGAAAGGTCGGATCCTGGTGCATGGGATGCTTCAAGGCTTCGGGTGCAAGCGCCGTGCAGTTCGGTGATAGAAACGCCTCCTTCTCAACCAACAACTTCATGCTTTCGTCGGAAATGGTCAGGCCATGGTCGATGCACTTCACGCCGAGTTCGAGTGACCGACGGATATCGTCGTCTTGAAAGACGTGAACGGCCACATAGGAGCCCCAGTCTTCAGCGGTCTCGATCGCGGCGAGCACCTCGTCGTCGCTGAACTGGGACGCATAGATCGGATCTTTGATCGAAGTCACGCCGCCACTGACCATCACCTTCAAGTAGTGCGCACCCAAGGCGAAGTTACGACGACTGGCTTGAAGGACTTCAGTTCGACCATCCACCATGCGAGACATTTCCAAGCGTTCGAAATTCGATTCGCCCTTCTTTGCGTTCGGCAAGCCGAAGTCTCCGTGTCCCGAGGTCTGAGAGATGAACCCACCGGCGCAGTAGATTCGTGGGCCTGGCAACAAACCCTCGTCGATGACTTTTTTGAGGCCGTCATGAGCTCCGCCCATGTCACGCACGGTCGTGAATCCCATCTCGAGCATTTCCTTCGCCATGACGGTTGCTCGTGCACCGATCTCTTCCCATGTCGCCGATTCGATTTCGATGCTGGCGCCATCTTTGTAGAAGTTCAGATGGACGTGAGAGTCAATCAACCCCGGCATTAGCGTACGCCCGCCTCCGTCGATGACATTCACCTTGACCTGCTTCTTCTCCGTCTTCCCTTGTTCAAACGTGTTGAAGGTATAGGCCTCCAGTCCACCACCTGGGCCTTTGATCTGTTTGGCTCCACCGGTTCGCACGTCCACCTCCCAGGTGCCGGAAGTCGGAATGTCCTCTGCGATCTTGTGAATCTTGTTCTTCACCACGAGCACATCCACATCGTGGAGCTTGTTGTCCGTGCCATTGAACACCTTCACGTTTTTGAAAAGCGTGACCGAAGATGGTGCGTCCTCCGCGGCAGCACGCGGCATCACGATGATCGCGAAGGTCGCAAGGACTGCGAAGGAAAGGAGCGTTCGGTACAAGTGATGACTCATTGGTGTTCTTTCAGAATTCGAGCGATGGAGTTCAAAATCTATGTTGTTACTATCTGTAGTCTTCGCGTGGTTGGTCGCAGCGAGTAGGACGTGATCGCGATCGCCAAGACGATCAGCGGCGTCACGATCTCAACTGGCGTATCGCCGACGAAAGCGTGCGACGCAGCAGCGCCAAGTAAGTCGAACGTAAATCCAGCGTACGCCCATTCTTTGAGGAGTGGTAAACGTGGTGCGAGTAGGGCGAAGACACCAAGGAGTTTTGCGATACCCAGGATCGTCATCAAATACATCGGGTAGCCGAGACTTGCCATCGCCTCTTTTTGAGATTCAATTCGCAACAGGTTCATTGTTCCGCCAGCGGTCATGGCGAGACAGAACAAAACGGTCGCGATCCAGTATCCAATGAGTCGTTTGTTCATGCGTCCTCCATGTGTTCATCGCCTGGAACCAAATGTGTTATAAGACGCCCGCCGCGATTACAAGTATCGTACACATTGGCGACGCCTTTCGGCTAACTCGTGCGCTCACCAAGCTGAAATTGATTCGCTAGTCGGACTCTCTGGCCGCCTGTCGTTCAAATCTTGCCGACTCAGAAGAGGTCTTGGTGGCTGAAGCGCCGAGTGCATCACAACCAAGGCCAGGTTTCACGCCTTGAACGGCCTTCGAAACTCTCGACATGCGTCTTTCGGCACACGCAGCCTTTGCCGCTTCTTTCCTGGGGGCGTTGAGCGGGGATCAGATTTCGGGGATGAGGTGATTCAGCAGGACGTCGCACCTCTGAGCAGAGTTGGCAATCGGCTTCACTGCGTCATTGCGGGGCGTTTCCAATCTTCCGTGGCCTTTGTTTCGGCCTTGGCCGGTTTCAGTACATCCACAATCTCGGCGTCAGGATCAAACAGCGGCCAGTCGTCGGTGCGGAATGGCGAAGCCGGCAATCCCTGTTGGTTGTAGAGCAGGTTGCGTTGCGATGGATTCATGGCCCAGGCATAGCGACTGGCAATCGGTTGCGCAACCTTCGGCGATGACAGGACGACCGTGTTCCCTTTGATTTCGGCGTCGGCCCAATGCCACTGCTTGTCGGCGCCAGCGATTGCAAAACTGTCGATCGCTCCATCCCTGGCTGACACGAGTCCGCCGCCAATTGAGTCAAACGTCAGGACTAGTTTGTTTCCATCGACTTGCTGAGAGCGATACCGAGGCCCGTAGTCGACGATGTCTTTTCCGTAGGTCTGTTTCAAAGCGAGGTAGGCATGGCGAATTCCGATTGGACGCTTGTTCTTGGGGTGAAGCTGAATCGCATCGCCCGTGTCGATCGCAACGGCAACCCCTGTGTTTTCGCATTCGTTCGCGACCAAACGCATCATTTCGCGGCTCACCGCCCAGCTAGCCTGAACGCCCTCGACGGGCTCCGTCTGAGGCGGATTCCAGGATGGCAATTGAGTGAAGTAGCAGGGGAACTTCGGGTCGGTGTTCCCTTCCGACAGTTCGTGCCAAGACTTGCGGTAGAAGTCGATCATTTGGGGAAGCTGATTGCGATAGTGCATCGCCTGCGGGACATTCTTGGCGTTGCGTTCGCCCTGATACCAAATCATGCCGCGAATTCCGTAGGGTCTGACGGGATGGATCATGGCATTGAAAATGTTGCCCGGCATTTGATGTCCAAGCGTAGCCGGCTGCACGATCGTTGGCGGAGCCAACTGCTTCACACTGTTCTTCATTGTTTGGCCGCTGTCGATCAGCGCGTTGTACTCCCTCGACTCGGACTCGTAGCCACTCATCGCCTTGTCGACCGTTTTTCCCATTCGAGTAATCTGTCGTTCGGCAGATGCTTGATAGGTGGCGCGGTGAGCTTGGGCACGCGGGTCATCTTTCTGGATTTCCCACGGCATCCACGCTTCGATGGGGGTACCTGCATACGCTTGCTGAATGATGCCGACGGGAATCCCAAGTTCGTCGTGAAGTTTCTTTCCGAAGTAGTACGAAACCGCGCTGCAAGCGGCAGCCGATTCCGGGTTGCACGGCTTCCATTGAGCAAGCCGATCGCGGGACTCCTTCAGCGGCTTGTGCCAGTGTTCGCGGGACGAGCGGAAGATCCGAAAACCTGGTGCGTCGGCATTCGCGGCCTCTTCCTCGCCACCAAACGTCATTCTAAGAGCCCAGCCCATATTGGATTGGCCAGCGCACAACCACACTTCCCCGATCGCAACATTCTTGATTTCTAATTTGTTGTTGCCTCGGATCGTCAGAGAAAACCCTGTGCCGTGTTGGGGCGTTGGCAGTAGCACCTTCCAATCGCCCTGCGGGTTGGCAACGGCGCTGACTTCCGCGCCCCAGCTCGCTGTGACAGTGACCTTCTCATCGGGATCGGCGAATCCCCAAACTGCGTTGCGGGTATTCTGTTGAAGGATCATGTTGTCCCCAAACAAACGGGGCACACGCACCTCCGCTGACACCTTCGCACCTGACAACAGCCAGACGAGCGACACGAGCGCCACGAGCGACAGGGTGGTTGATCGGTTCATGAATTCGGCTCTCTGGAATGAAGAAGTGCGTCAGCAGCAGTCGCGACAAGATTTATGA
>JBPCVD010000135.1:0-4060 GCA_051010815.1 Rubripirellula sp. | reverse complement strand
CCCGCGGGTGTAGCTCAATGGTAGAGCAGCAGCCTTCCAAGCTGAATACGAGGGTTCGATTCCCTTCACCCGCTTGCCAGCAAGCTGCTGTAGCTCAGTGGTAGAGCACTTCCTTGGTAAGGAAGAGGTCATGGGTTCAAGTCCCATCAGCAGCTCTGTAGCGTGACTGCGATTGGCCACCTGGCACTCCCTGAACCCCGAAGCTTGCAAATGTCGAGTTTTTGGGAATCAGTGATTGCAAGGATGGTTCGATTCCGCAACAACTTAGGCCACCCAAATCGGGATCAGCTCTCGATTTGCGTGAACTGAGAACTGTTTAAGTAGACAACACGTCCCACAGTGGGGCGTGAGATTTTCAAATTCGTTTCGATACTGTTTGAACGAGCTAGATCTGTGCGGCTGAATTGACGACGGACAAACCGTGGGTGTGAACACGGGCGTTTTCAGTTTGGGCTGATCCGGAGCGTATCTCTGGTCAGTAGTGGCACAGTCAGGTGCAGGTGAATTAGAAATGGCTAAGGCAACTTTTGAACGGACCAAGCCCCACGTAAACGTCGGGACCATCGGCCACATTGACCACGGTAAAACAACCACCACCGGCGCTATCCTTGCAGTGCAAGCTGCTAAAGGCCTAGCCGAAGCGAAGGGTTACTCGGACATCGCCAAGGGCGGTACGGTTCGTGACGATACCAAGACGGTGACCATTGCGGTTGCCCACGTTGAGTACGAGACCGCAAACCGTCACTACGCTCACATTGACTGCCCGGGCCACGCTGACTTCATTAAGAACATGATCACCGGTGCCGCCCAAATGGACGGTGCAATTTTGGTGGTTTCGGCTGCGGACGGCCCCATGCCTCAAACCAAGGAGCACGTGCTTCTCGGTCGTCAGGTTGGTGTGCCTTACATCGTCGTATTCCTGAACAAGTGCGACCTCGTCGATGACGAAGAGTTGCTGGAATTGGTTGAACTGGAAGCTCGCGAGCTGCTGAGCAAGTACGACTTCCCAGGCGATGACGTCCCTGTCATCCGTGGGTCGGCACTTCCGGCCTACAACAATCCGGCCGATCCGGAAGCCAGCAAGTGCATCAGCGAACTGATGGACGCACTGGACGAGTACATTCCTGAGCCAGTTCGTGAAGACGACAAGCCATTCCTGATGGCCATCGAAGACGTCTTCTCGATCGAGGGTCGTGGTACTGTTGCGACCGGTCGTATCGAGCGTGGTGTCGTCAAGGTTGGTGAGGAAGTCGAAATCGTCGGCCTCTCACCAGACTCGACCAAAACGACTTGCACCGGCGTCGAAATGTTCCGCAAGGAAATGGGCGAAGGACGATCGGGCGACAACGTTGGTTGCCTGCTTCGTGGTGTCAAGCGTGAAGACATTCAGCGTGGACAATGCTTGGCGAAGCCAGGCAGCATCACTCCTCACACCAAGTTCGAAGCAGAGGTTTACTGCTTGAGCAAGGATGAGGGTGGACGACACACGCCATTCTTCAGCGGATACCGTCCTCAGTTTTACTTCCGAACGACTGACGTCACCGGAACCGCAAACCTGGTTGGCGCTGAAATGTGCATGCCTGGTGACAACGTGAAAGTCACCGTGGAATTGCACAAACCAATCGCCATGGACGATGGTGTTCGATTCGCGATTCGCGAAGGCGGCCGTACGGTCGGCTCGGGTGTCGTGACGAAAATCCTCGAGTAAACATAGTTGTGACGTGTCCGAGTGACACGTGACTCACGGATAGAGATGCCCATTAACTGATGGCCAACGGAGCGAACGACTTCGTTGGTCATTGGTTATTTAGGGAGATTCCTGTACGATCAGGGGTCGCCATGCAGGTGACCCCGAATCTGAGGGGTGTAGCTCAATTGGCAGAGCACTGGTTTCCAAAACCAGCGGTTGCGGGTTCAAGTCCCTCCGCCCCTGCTTTTACAACCAAATTTACGGTGACTCTTGGAGAGGTCGGCCTCGGCAACGATGGCTGCACCAAGATTCCCTACGATCATGACGAACACAAGCCTGAGGCCCGCGGGCCGCGGCTGACCGAAAACTGATGTCGATCGCCACGGACGCGTGATCGACCGGACAATCATCTCAACCAGGAGCGGACGGGTGTCACGAGAGATAGCTGGAACCAACAGCGCCCCACTGACGAGCGAGCTTTTTCAGACTTCGGTGTACAAGCCGAATCAGGGACGCATCGTCCGTCAGTTGACTGCGTTGGCCATTTGGGTCATCTCGGCACTCGGTTGCTGGGCGTTGTACTCAACCCTGCGTGGAAACCTCGAGTCTGGCTCGTACCTCGTGCCGGTAATTCCTGGCGTCTTGCTGATGGCAGGTGCTTGGTTTGGCTACCGAGTGGTGAACTGGCCCCGATTCGCGGACTTTCTGATCGCGGTCGAAGCCGAGATGAATAAGGTCACCTGGCCTAGCAAAGACGAGTTGGTCAGAGCCTCGATCGTCGTGATCTTCACGATTTTCTTCCTCGCCATCTCGCTCTTCCTATTCGACATTCTGTGGCAGCAAGTCTTTACTATGCTGGGAGTCACCAGCTAACCGCCCCTGATGGCGGTTATCATGGCGACTCATTTTATCCTCGATCACCATTGCCCTTGGCGTTGTAGACGTGAACCAAGCCGACACTTCCGAAGACACTCAAAAGCCCGACGACGCAGGTGAACCCGAGTCGACTGGTACCGATACGCCCGTTGGCGATGCTACCGAGACCTCGGAAGTTGAAGCAGTGACAGAGGCAAATGAGCCAGCTGCGGCAGAGGCCCCAGCTGCTCCTGCTCCACCGCCCCCAGCGCCCGTGGACAAAAGCAAACCAGCCGCAGAGGCCGAGCAGGGCGGCACGATGGAGTGGTACATCCTGAAAGTCGCCTTCAACCGTGAAGACTCCATCGCCGACGCCCTTCGCAAGCGAGTCAAGATGGAAGGCATGCCGGAATTCTTCGGCGACATTGTCGTTCCAACCGAGGATGTGGCGACCTTTACCCGCGATGGCAAACGACGCGTCTCCAAACGCAAACTGTTGCCCGGGTACATCATGGTTCACATGCTGATCAATGATGACACGTGGTTCCTGGTTCGCGAGACCAATGGAATCAGTGACTTCACAGGAGCAGCAGGCAAACCAATGCCGATGGAGCCCTCGGATATCGAACGCTTCATCACCCGACCGCAAGTGGATGAGGAAGAGGAAGCCCCCATCAAGATCGGAATCCCATTCAAAGTGGGCGACCGCGTTCGGGTCAAAGAAGGCAACTTCGAAAATCAAGAAGGGGACGTCGACGCCGTCGACGAAGCCAATGGCCGGATCACGGTCATCATCAATATCTTTGGCCGCAGTGTCCCCATGGAACTGGATCACTGGCAGGTCGAACCGCTCTAAGGCTGGAAGCGGTCAGCGGCGTGGGAGCAAATTGATGTTGCCGAACCTCGCTGCAAACGTTGGACAAACTCATTCACTGAAACACCGATAATCGATCTCGAAAAATGGCAAAGCAAGTAACAGGACAAGCGAAGTTTCAAGTCCCAGGTGGACAGGCCACACCGGCACCTCCCGTCGGTACTTCGCTTGGTAAATTCGGCGTCAACTTGGGCCAGTTCGTTCAAGCCTTCAACGACCGGACCAAGGAATACAACGGAACACCAATTCCAGTCATCGTGACGGTCTACAACGACCGTAGCTTCGACTTCGTGACCAAGAGCCCGCCCGCAGCCTCGCTGCTCAAGCAGGCTGCTGGAATCGCAAAAGGCAGCGGTGTCCCCAACAAGGATAAAGTTGCCAAAGTCACGCGTGACCAGTGCAAAGACATCGCCGAGAAAAAGATGGCGGACCTCAATGCTCGCAGCATCGATCAGGCTACCCGCATGATCGAAGGCACTGCCCGCAGCATGGGCATCGATGTCGAAGGCTAGTCGCCTTCTGTTTAGCTCCCTCTGCTACTGATCCTTCTGCTGCTTGGCTCTCCAAGGAAGCCTGCAACCCCCGCACGGTGGTTCGCTGAAATCGTCAGCGGTTAGCAAGCAGCCTGAGGACGAAACTTC
>JBPCVD010000134.1:0-5851 GCA_051010815.1 Rubripirellula sp. | reverse complement strand
TTCGAATTGAGCAGCAAATCTCCAGAATACGTTCCGGCAACCGTCTGGAAGGGGAGTGAGCTCGCGAGCAGGCCCGTTTGCGGGATGGAGCCGATCCGAAACTCACCGAACCTTGGATCATCCGTGAGCAAGCCAGGCGATCCGAATCCAAGGTCGTAGTCGTTTCGAACACCGACGTTGATATCAGCGTGAATGGCCCAAGTTTGGTAGGCGCGTAGCACTAACTCCTGCCAAGCTTCCCGTTCGGCAATTTGATCAAGCGTCTGTGCTATGTCGTTTGAAAGGTTGCTGACCTCGACACCGTCTGCAGGAAAACTGATTTGCAGATCGCGTGGCTCTGGCCATGGAGTGCCAAAAGCAGCCAGCAGATCTCTCGATTCGAGTCGTTCAATGTCGACAGTCGCCGATCGTCGGCGATTGGGAGTGGTCATTTCTGGGGCTTCATTACGATGGAGGTGGGAAGCGCAATCTAATTGCGCTCGCCGGATTTGGTAGGTTTGGAATCAGAGTTATTTGTCATCGCCACCAGAGAGTCCACCTTTCTCAGTGCTCGAAAGCCGGGCAACGTACGCAGCGACTCAAGATCCTCATCCGTCTCGAGTCGGTTTTCGAAGTCATACCCGCGGACGCGTGCTCGTGCCAAGTATTTGACGCCTTGCATGTGACTCTTCGGATCCGGCATCAAGGCACAAGCGCATGCAGCTTGGTAAAGCGTACGCGGAAATATCGGATTGCGAACTACGAGCGCAATATCTTGCTTGGCGTCATCGAATCTCTGCAGGTACGCGTACGAGACGGCTCGATCAACGCGGGCCGACTCATCATCGGGGTAAAGATTCAACAATTCGGTCAACTTCGCTACCGCTGCCTCCGTCTGCCCCAACCGGTTGAGATTCCTCGATAGATTGAGCTTGATGGTTTGCGAATCGGGCTTTAGCTTCTCAGCCTCACGTAGATCTTGAATCGCACCGGTCACATCATTCTTTAGCCGGCGACGCGATGTAGCACGAATGGTCAAGCCTTCGTATCTCAGGTTGTCTAACCCCATCGCGAACTGATAATCAGCCTCTGCTTCTCGCTCCATTCCCGCCATTCGATAGGCTTGCGCACGCGCTAAAAGAATGTCAACTCGATGCGGATAGAACTCCAAGGCTCTCGAAAAATCGTCCAGTACACGACCGGGGTTAGCAGTCATTGCCTTCTTATCACGAATGAAAAGCAAACCGCGGCGGTGATACGCAATCGCTTCGTCAGGATTAATCCTGATCGAATTGTTAACGTCCTCGATCGCCTGTTGCCGCGAACTGTCCTCCGTGACTGCACATCGGAGCAGGTAAAGCCTCGACGAGTCCGGCGAATGTTCGAGTGCCTGGGTATACGAAAGCGCCGCTTGCAAATTCTGACCTGCACGCTGCTGCGTCCGTCCAAGCGCCGTCCATCGGATGACGGGAGGCACCGCATTGAGGTCGGCGAGTTCCGTCAACAGATCCTGCGATTGATCTAGCTCGTCGTCGTAGAAGAGGCGAATGGCCTCCAGATACTTTTCATTGAGGTTCTGCTGGGGCATCGCCAGGGCACGCTGATGCAACTGTTCAGCGAGTGCCGAATCCCCACTCAAATCCGCGAGCTTCGAATCTAGCCACACCAATCCTCGAGATTCGTAACCGCCCGCCACCTGTCCCCCGAGCGACCTGAGCTCAGCGAGTCGCTCCAACGCGGGACCTCGCTGCTCGTCTGTTTCCGACATCTCTTTCAACACCTGGCATTCCAAAAATCCCGTATGGACGATGTGTCGCAAGACGACATCACGCTGAGACTCTCGCGAGCGTTCGCCGGTACCCTGACCGAACGGAATCGGATCGGCTCCTTCACCAATGCCAAAGTCCTGGAGAGTCTGCATCGCTTCATCAACTCCCCTGTCCGCATTCATGATCGGACTGCCGAGCATTTCTGTCAGCGCTCGATTCGAAGCCTCTTCGAACTCTTCGAAACGAGTTTGAGACTTCATGGACATCGATTCGTTTCGCCAAGCTGCTGCGAACGAACCAAGTACGATCAGCAGCATCGCGGCGATGACTGCGGCTGTACCGCCGGATAGCAGACGAGGATGTCGCCGCATCCATTTCCTGAATCGGATTCTGGCGGGCTCACGGGCGTGCTGCAACGGCAGGTTCGCCTGCTCACACTCGAGGTCTCGTTGCAATGCTTCCGCCGATTCGTAGCGCCGTCGAGGATCGGACTCCAAGCAGCGATTGATGATGGCTTTCAAGCTCTCGCTCACCAAATCAGACTCCCGCCAATCCGGCGGCGAATCGACACGTGCTCTCAGCGCAGGGTGAAGATCGGCAGGCGCCATCGAGGGTGGCGGCGTGTAGGCCAATCTGCCCGTGACGAATTCGAACAGCATCATGCCGAGTCCGTAAATGTCGGACGTGACGTCATGCTCGATGTCCTTCTGCCCCATCAAGACCCGAAACGATTCGGGAGGCATGTATGGCAGGGTGCCACCAAAGTGTTTCGGTTTGGCTCGGTCAAGCTTCTGAGACAGATTGAAGTCGAGTAGTGCAGGTTCGCCATCATTGCGAATCAAGACATTGGCCGGCTTCAAGTCTCCATGCAAAACGCCCCTCGCATGAGAGTGCGCCAAGGCGGCCGATAGACGTTGGAAAACCCAAATCGCCAATTCGCCACAATCAAGGTTTTGCAGATCTTCCAGCGGTTTCAAGACTGCCTTGTCATGAGCGGCCGGCATCAGAGGAACCGGCTTGGCATCGGCGACCGGCTGTAGCTCCGCATCGACCACCGTCGACTCTTGCACACGACTCCGCACCGTCATGACCAGACTCTCACCGGCCCGAGTCTCGTGAGTCGTTCGATCACGAAGAAACTGCTCGAGCGTGACACTGCCGGCGTACGGCATGCACATCACGCTGCGGGATAGGATCTTGTGAAACGAATAGATTGGCACGATGTTGGTATGCTGCAACATCGCCAGAGACTGAGGCTCAGTGAGCGCCTCGTTGACAACTTTCAGTACGACGTAACGGTCCGCAAGATCGTGCTGGATCGCAAGGTAAACTCGACTGAACGCGCCCTGACCAATTTCATGAATCAGTCGAAACCCTGCATCCTCCAGCTCATGCTCGAATGCGGGATCAGGTTTTGGGAGAAACGAAGCCGTGGGCAACACGCGGCCGACGGTCCGGCTGACGCGCGTCGATGCGCGCGGGTCTTCGAGCTGTCGAAACCAAGCTTCATCTCGCACACCCGGCATGTTTCTCCATCGTGCCGGTGAAAGAGAATGGCCATGCGTGTTCCGCGCTCGAAAGTCTTCGAATGCGATCAACGCGATGCATTCCGGATCCGTCAAACGCGTCTTAAAGCGTCCAACGTAGTCCTCCAGTTGAGGGTTGAATCCGCTTTTGTACCTCAACTCGATGTCGACGCGAATCAACTCTGTCAACGCAGCTTGGTCGTCCTCCAGGTCATAGGTCTTCAGCAGCTCGATCATCCCGTCACGAGAATCAGGGGTCCAACCCTCCTCGAACGAGTCAATCGCTTCTTCCAATTGATTGATGTGTGCTTGATCGATCATCATTCACGACCCTGGGGGAACAGGTCCGCACTTGGCTGACAATCGCCAAACCGGATCACTGTGAGGTGGAGTCACTTCGGGGGGGCACGACCGCCAACAAATTTGGTGGAATTCGGGAAATACTCAATCCTGCGATTTTCCAATCAACCGAGCCTATTCCTCGTCCAAAAGCAGGCTAGCCAGCTGCTTTCTACTGTTATGCAAACTGCGTTCGACCGTGCGACAGCTCCGCGAGGTCTGATCGCTGATCTCATCGACTGTGAACCCCTGAATACGTAGTGCGAGGATGTCGCGATCTAACGGACGCAAGTACTCGATCGTCTCGCGCACGCAGATTTCGAAAAACTCGATCGAGGACTCATCAATGGCGTCTCCATCGTTGACAGCCTCCAGAGAGACAAGCCTGTCGATGTCTCGACGTTGAGCGGATTGATGGGTTGCCTGACGACGTAGTTTGTTGACCGAGATGACGGCCAGCAAGTTCCAAAGGGTTGAACCAGGCGGAGCCTCGTAGTTCCCAGCCTGAACACCGCGAAACATGCTGCGGAAGACGGATTGAACCACGTCTTCAGGCTCGGTGGTCGTCCGCAACTTGGCCCCCAACTTGGACTCAACCAGACCGAGCACTCGTCGCGCATAGCGATCGTAGAGAATGTTGGCGGCATCCTCGTCACCATCTCTCACCATCACGACGAGAGATCGGTCGGTCCGATCCAGATTACCGGGTCTCGGGTCTTCGGAAGTCACGAGAGATCGTGAAAGGGGGGGCGAGCGTCGAACGTAAGCCACTCAACGATAACGACTACGTCATCGAACACAATCACAAAGCGTGTTGATGAGGGCCGATCCCGGACGATTGAGGCCCGCGAAAGAGGCGGGCGGAATCATGGTCCTACGCCTCAAGCCGATCTTCGTGATTGATGAAGACCGCAAGGAGTAAGCATGCCCCTGCATGATTCACACCCGCCGATTCGTGAAATTCGGAGAGACAAGCCACTGCCCGCTCATCCCTCAGGGTGTGGAGCACAACTGGGGACCAAAACCCGACAACGAATTCTCCGTTTTCGGCCGAATTCTCAAAAAAGCCCGCCATCAACGATTTTCTAACCCATCTTTGCCTCCGAGTCTTCGATTCGGGGAGCTCAATCGAGCGAGCAATCCACAGGCACACCACAGCCCAAACTCATGACGGAGGGCGTTACAATTCGGTGATTGCAGCGGCCCCATCCAGACCTGCCATTTTCCGTTGTCCCCACCTCCAGGAGCCTTTTCGTGCCCTCCGACCCCACCTCACGCTCGATCTCGCGTCGTCAATTCCATCGGACCGCCGGAGCCGCGACCGGCGCACTGGCCGGATTTCATTTCTTCCCCGCTCTGGCCGACAAGAAGCTCGAGAAACCGACGCTGGCTGGCATCGGTGCGGGCGGCAAGGGAACGGCGGATATCAATGGCGCGAAGAAGGCAGGCTTTGAAATCGTAGCGTTGGTCGATGTGATCGATGCAAACAAGCTGCAAAGCTTGGAGGGACGCCTGAAGAAAATGGGGCAAACGCGAAAGGCGTTCCCCGATGCGAGTTTCTTCTCCGACTATCGGGAAATGCTCTCCGACATGGGTGACAAGGTGGACGCGGTCACCGTCTCGACGCCAGATCACCATCACTATCATGCCTCATCGATGGCGATGCTGGCAGGAAAACATGTCTACTGCCAGAAGCCTCTCACACACAGCATTTGGGAAGCGCGGGCCCTGGCTGACATCGCAAAGAAGACCGGTGTCAAAACACAGATGGGAAACCAGGCGCACGCCAACGATCACATGCGTCGCTGCGTCGAGTTGATTCGAGCAGGAGTCATTGGCAAGGTGACCGAAATCCATGCCTGGACCAATCGTCCGATATGGCCGCAAGGCTTCGCGGCGCCCCCAACCAAGGAAGCGGTGCCGGCTGGCATCGATTGGCAGCAGTGGGTCGGACCTGCACCGTGGGTTGACTACAGCCCAAGGATCGCACCTTTCGCATGGAGAGGATGGTGGGACTATGGAACGGGAGCGTTAGGCGACATGGCCTGCCACATCATGGATCTCGGATACTGGTCGATGCAACCCGACTCGGGTCCTCGCTTGGTACCTGATTCCGTCCACGCGAAGCAGGTCGGCGCGACCGAGCTTTCACCCCCCATCAATTCTGAAATTACTTGGGAGTTCGGGCCAAGCCAGTACGCCGCCAAGGATGGGTTCAAGTTCCACTGGTACGACGGC
>JBPCVD010000133.1:0-2576 GCA_051010815.1 Rubripirellula sp. | reverse complement strand
GAGTAGACCTGCCAGTAATCGATCCATTGGCGAATCGCGGGAGCGGCTGGTCCAAAGGCGGATGCGTACTCGTCGATCACGTCATCGACGGTGAGATCCGGTCGACTGGAAAGTCTCGCGATGAGGTAATAGTTGGGGCCTTGCGTCGCCCAGTAGCCGTGCAGTGAATCAAATCGATTTTGAATCATGCCGTGCTCGCGTGCAAAGGTCAGAAAATCGCCCACCTGAAGCAGCGTGAGGTACGGGGCGTTCGCGCCGGAATGCAGCCAATTGGGACGCAGCGAAAGCTTGACGCCAAGGTCGCTCCATCCCTGCCACTGCTTGCGAGCCTGGTAGCCATGAACGAACTCCAAAACCATGCCCGATTCGACCCGAAGATTCTTGGGCGGATTTCGATAGGCCCCATAAGCGAAAGAGCACAGCCGCGCATCAGGTCGCTCTGCCTTCATCTTCGCCAGAATCGAGTTGTGAAAGATCACATGCCTTTGACTCAGGTCGACGCGACCCGCCGGAGCCCACACGTGATCCATTGGAACACGATCGCATCCATCCAATGATCGACATCGCTCACACGTGCAAAATCCGATCCCGTCGTTTGGGCAAACGTTCCACGATATCGGACGCCCCGCATCTCGCCAGTCGGACAGCACCTGCTCAATCACGGCGGGATTACTCGTGCACAGCTTTACGCCTCGAGGACCGCGTTGTAATTCGCCTGGAGGTGGAACGGCAAAGTAGTCGGGATGTGTTGTGTGATGTTCTTCCCACCACTTCGTGAATGCGTGCCCAAACCGAAGCGAACTCCGAGTCCCCAACTGATGCCGGTCACTCCAGTGCATTGCCTCGGCTACCATCCGATCGTGTACTTTGTTCGGCGTTCCCGCCACACCTCGATTCCGCGGCAACGCCATCATGAACCCACGCGCTTCGAGATCGGGCCGCCCGGTGATGTCCAGTCGAGGCAGAACGATCGTCCGCCGCTTCGGCACGAACGCCCCGAGTTCCCCTGGCCAGAGCCAACGGACACCCAAGTGACGATCGAGCAGATGACTCACCGCGAACAACGTCGCGGGCGATGCAGCCGGATGAATCGGACGGCGTTTGAGTTTCTCGCCAAGATCGTGGCCCACAATGACGATGTCACTGCCAACACTTCGAATTCGGTACTCCTCGGGCTTCAGGCCATCCGCGGTCACGCCAAGCTTTCGCGACAAGTCACCATCGCCCACAACGAACCGAACGATATCACCCGTCAACGCGTCAGCGTCCTTCTCATGGACAAGCAGAAATTCTTGCCCAGACGCCTGCTCCAAATGCCATTGCAAATCTTCTGCAGCCGCCTGCACCATGTCGCGATTCGAAGTGCCGATCACGATGACAGCGCGAACCACACCTTCGTCAAGAATCAGGTGGTTCGGAGGGGCGGCGTTTACAGCGTCCGCGGCAAACAGAGCGGAAGCAAAAACAAGGATCGTCGCGAGGAGTCGGAATGAATGCTTCATGGGCCCGCGATTTTAACACTTCAATGGGGCTGAAAAACACATCCTCTCTTCGCATCGAATATCCCGATGTCAGCCCTGCGACGTGAGGGTGAAATTTCTCGAGAGTGACCGCAACTGAACCATGTTTCGATACCGAAGAAAATCAATCGCGGAAATCATGGGAATCAGCAATTTGGTACGCAATGCCATCGCGATGGGAAGACGTTACAATTGAGTTTCCACCTCACCCCTGATGATTCATTGTCCGACCCTTTAGCAATCGAACGCGAATACCAATCTCGGCTGGACGCCATGAGTCCCGCGGAGCGTGTCTCAAGGTCGGCCGCGATGTTGACGTGGACGTGCGAGCAGCTCGCTCGTCAAATCACCAAGGAAAAAGGGCAAATTCCTGACGAGACACTGAAGTGGCATGTAGCGCTCCGGCTGTATGGAAATGAACCTGGAGTTCGACGGTTGATTGAGCAACGGCTAGCCGATGTTTCCCGTTGACGTTTTCCAGATCACTTTGGCAAAGCTCACGACCATTCTTGGGCGACACGACATTCGCTTCCATCTGACCGGTGGGCTGACAGGAACGGCGTACGGCGAGCCACGGATGACTCAAGACATCGATATCGTAATCGATCCGGTCGTTAGTCGCCAAAACCTGGAGCCTCTCGTAAAGAGCGTAATGCAGTCTGACTTCCTCTTTAATGAAGAAGCGATGCGTCGCGCCGTCTTGATGGGCGATCTGTTCCAACTCTTGGACGAACGAGAATGCTTAAAATTGGACATTTACCCTCGGGAGATGATTCCCGGCGAACTTCAACGCAGCGAATGGTTAGAGATTTTTGTTGGGGAGGAAATCCCTGTCGTATCGCGTGTGGACGCAGCTGTATCGAAGCTGATTTGGATTAGCAAGGGCAGCCATAAGAGCCGACGCGACTTGCGGGCAATCGCACGAAATTGCACTCAAGTACAGCGTGATGCGATTGCTCAACATGCGATGGCATTTGAGTTATCGGAACTGCTTCGAGAAGTGCTCGCGGAAACCGATGAGATTTCGTAGCCAGACCCGTCTGAGAGTTTCAAATG
>JBPCVD010000132.1:0-7748 GCA_051010815.1 Rubripirellula sp. | reverse complement strand
ATCGTAGTCGTCTTCGTTCGGATTGGAATTCCCAGGCGTGCTGTCACTATCGAATTGATCCGCCGCAAAGACCTCGGCCACATTGGTTGTCGTCTGAACCGTGTCGACGGTCGCATCGATCGTCAGTGTCGCGGTGGAATTCGCAGGCACACTTCCAATGATCCACCGCCCGGTGTTCGGGTTGTAGCTTCCAGCCGTCCCGCTCGAGCCAACGTAAATCATCCCGGGCGGCAGATCATCCGCAACGATCACGCCCGTCGCATCATCGGGACCTTGGTTCGTAACGACCACGGTATAGCGAACATTTTGGCCGACGTTGGGCCGCTCAATATCGATTGATTTGTCCAACTCCAAATCAATCACTGGCGGAACCACTGTGACAGAGTCCTGGTCGTCCTCTGACTCCACGCCATTGTTGGGCGTGCTGTTGGGATCAAACTGGTCCGAGGCGGAGACCTGTGCCGTATTCGTTTTTGAGCCGCTCGTTTCGATCAAACCGACGATATTCAGCGAGGCTTGCCCGCCCGAGCCAATCGTTCCGACCGTCCAGACTCCTGTCGATCCGTTGTAGTTGCCTTGTGAGGCAACCGAGGAATCGAAGGAAATGCCGGCTGGCAACTGGTCCGCAACGCTGACGTTGGTGGCCGAGTTCGGTCCTTGATTGAAGACGGTGATGGTGAACGTCGCCATCTCGCCAACGTTTGGTGCCGGATTGTTGACACTCTTCGTCAGGCTCAGGTCTGCCTGTTGAGGTTCGACCGCAACACTGTCTTGGTCGTCTTCGTCCTCGACACCGTTGCCCGGCGTGCTATCCAAATCAACTTGATCCGCGGCAATGACTTCGGCCGTGTTGATCACAAAATCGACGCTATCGACCCGAGCGTTCAGAGTCAACGTTTGTGTCGCCTGATTCGCTAGATTGCCGATCGTCCATTGGCCGTTGGATGAATTGTAGTTTCCAACACTCGCATTCGACGAGACAAAGGTGAGTCCGTTCGGCAGCAGATCCTCGACCACGACACCAGTGGCATCACTCGGTCCGCCGTTGTTGATGACGATCTCAAACACGATCGTGTCGTTCAGATTCGGCTCGGCATTGTCGACGGTTTTCGTTAGCGACAAATCGATTTGCTGAGCGCCAACCGCCACCGAGGATTGATCGTCCTCGTTCGGGTCGTTGTTGTCGGGGGTCGAATCCGCATCAGGCTGATCCGCCGCAACAACCTCCGTGGTGTTGACCACCATACTCGTGGTCGTGGGCGACGCCACGATGGTCAACACAAGATTGCTATTGGAATTGATCGTGCCGACGTTCCAAATTCCGGTGCCGGGGTTGTAGCTTCCCGCGGCTGTATCGTGAGTGACATACGTCAGTCCCGTCGGCAATTGGTCACGGACCTGCACGCCGGTCCCGGTATCGGGACCTGAGTTGGAAAGAGTCAGAGTAAAGTTGATGTTCTCGCCCACGTTGGGCATTGCGTTGTCGACCGTTTTGACGAGCGACAAATCGATTTGAGGCGCCTGGATCGTGACAGAGTCTTGGTCATCTTCCGACTCAATACCGTTCCCAGAAGTGCTGTCCAAATCAGGCTGATCCGCTGCGTTGACCTGCGCCGTATTGGTTTTGTCACCAGGCGTATCGACTCGCCCCGTCAGCGTTAACGTCGTGGAAGCGCCCTGTGCAACAGTCCCAATCGTCCACAAACCACTCTGCGAACTGTATGACCCTTGAGTCGCGTTTGAAGTCACGAAGGAAACGCCAGCTGGCAAGAAATCCTCGACCACAACACCCGTCGCTTCGCTCGGCCCCTGGTTCGTCAAGCTGACGGTAAAGACGACCTGCTCGCCCACGACCACGGATGTCTTGTCAGCGGTCTTGGTCAACTCCAAGTCGATTTGTGGCGCCTCAATGGTGGCGGAGTCCTGGTCGTCCTCCGATTCGATTCCATTGCCCGGCGTGCTATCCACATCCGGTTGGTCCGCCGACTGAACTTGCGCGGTGTTCGTCTTGGGACCAGCAACAGTGACCGTGCCGATGATCGTTAGCGACGTCGACGCGCCCGAAGCGATGGTGCCAACATCCCAGATTCCGGTGCTGTCGTTGTATCCACCCTGGGAGGAATTGAAGGAAACGAACGTGACTCCAGAGGGAAGCTGATCAAGAACCGTCACGCCAGTCGCTTGACTCGGGCCAGCATTGGAGAGATTGATCGTATAGGTCACGTTCCCACCGACCAAAACCGTCGAGGGGCTCGCACCCTTGGTCAAAGAAAGGTCAATCTGCGGGGCTTCGATGGTCACGGAGTCCTGGTCATCCTCGTCCGGATTGTTGTTACCAGGAGTGCTATCGATGTCCTCTTGATCCGCTGCGAAGACTTGGGCCGTATTTGTCTTGGGACCTGGCACGTCAACCGTGCCAACCAACGTCAACGTTGCGGTCGCGCCCGATGCAATCGATCCAACATCCCACAAGCCCGTACTGGAAACGTAAGTCCCTTGCGAACCATTGCCGCTGACAAAGCTAATTCCGGAGGGCAGCTGATCTTCGACAACCACACCAGTCGCCCCACTTGGCCCATCATTGGTCACAGCTAGTGTGAACGTAACGTTGCTACCGACAACCACAGTCGTCGGCTCCGCCGTTTTCACGAGCGAGAGGTCGATCGCCTCGGTGACAAAACTGACCGACGCCTGGTCATTCTCTGCCGGGTTCCCATTGTCCGGCGTGCTGTTGGGATCGAATTGATCCGATGCACTGACCTCGGCTGTATTGAGTCGGTCGCCGGCCGACTCAACCGTGCCACGCAAGGTCAGCGTCGGTGCGGCACCACTGTTGACCGTCCCCACCGTCCATATGCCGCTGCCGTTGTCATAGTTGCCCTGTGAAGGATTTGCCGAAACGAAGGTGACACCAGTCGGCAACTGATCACGCACCGCAACGTTGGTTGCCGAGTCGGGCCCCAAGTTCGAAAGCGTGATCGTGAAATTGACCTGCTGATTAATGTCCGGAGTGTTGTCGTCAATCGTCTTGGTGAGACTTAGATCCGCTTGCTCGAAGTTGTCAAAGTTTTGCACTTGGTTGGTCTCGCCAACCGTGCCGACGATATCGGCTTGTCCATCAACGTTCGCCGTCCCTGTCACGATCTCCAGCTCGATCGCTCCCACTTGCGTGAAGTCCACGCCGCCACCGCTGGTCGGTGAAAAGCTGCTAAATGGAATGAATTCTTTTTGCGAAACACTGCCACCGGTTTGTGGGATATCGAGCGTCGCCGTGCTAAAGCGATTGGCGGTCGAGCCCACACCATCGTCCGAATACAATCGCACAAGTACTTGGCCGCCCGGTAAGTCGGCGCCGATTTGCAACTGCAGTCCGAGGGCATCCGAACCGTCAGTCAAATCGACTTCGCCCAAGCCGGTATCAAGAATATTGGCTGCGTCGCCGTCGATCCCGTCCCAAGAAACACGACGCTCACCGGCGCCATTTCCCTGCGAACCGAAGGACAACAAACCACCAAGCCCGATCGCCGTATCATTCGCGTTTAGATTGATCGCACCGGTATCGCTCGTCAGACTGACATAGATGTCGCGTTCACCCCCGATGACCTCGGGAGCACTGACGGAACTTGAGACGGGCGTTCCCGTCGTCAGGTCGTTGACCAACTGCGTGGTCTGATTGAACGTATCGATCGGCGTCACGATCATGCCCGCAACGTCGTTCTCGGTGAACGTGGTCAGCGGTGACACCGAACGCTGAAGCGTACTGCCGTCTGCCGTCTGCGCATCTTGCAGCACAAAGTAACCGCCGGCAGTCAATCGACCAAATTCATAGGTACCGTCGGAAGCTGTCGTCGTCGACGAAACTTGCGTATCGGTTCCCTGATTGAACACGCCGTCGCCGTTGTCGCGGTGCAACGTCAATGTTGCTCCCGCCACTTCCTCGCCGGTGTCGTATCCGTTACCCATGAAATCGTCGAATACCAATCCCGATATCGACGCCAGGTCGGTGGCCACTAACAGCCTCCGGTGCTCCAGAGACTCAAGAAAAAGCCGCCGCCGCAGACGCTTCGTTGCGCCCGCCCCCTGTTTTCTTCGCATAGCTATCCTGCTCTTCACTGAAGAAATCACTTTTCAAGATCCAAAGTGTGTGACACACAAAGGCTCGCAAAACAAGAGGCCTAGGCAATTTGAGAGGCTTGAAAAAAGGCTATCAATTGCGTTGACTTGGTGGCGCCGGGTCGCCGTGTCTTCTCGCTCTGCCAGCCGCTGTGACGGCCGGGCAACTCAAGAGAAAGCGAAGCGACGTCAATCAAGCCCTATCCGCGCTCCACATCTCACGTCGTAGGACGAGCATCAGAGGCCGCAGATTCCATGCGAAATGCCGAGAAATTGTGAGTTGAGCTAACGCGGATTCAGGCGTCACACGAGGCCGCGCGATCCCTGGTCAGCGAGCGAACTTGGGCAACACACAAATGTAAAGATAGAAAAAATAGAGACTCTCGGTCGACTGTCTTTTATGGGACGCATCACCCTCTTGGAACGAGCTCGGCGGAGAAAAAATTTTCCGCAACTGAACCTCCGCGACCGTTCAATCTGGCCTTTCGTCCTTCATTGCGCGCCCGACAAGACACGCTCACGCAAGTCGTGGAGAAATTGTCGGAAGTCGACGTAGTCGTGCGTGAGCCCACGCGGCACAAACATCGTCGCCGTCGCCGTATCGATCTCCTCGAGTTCTGACAGCAGCTCCGCCTGCGGCTCTCCCGCGCAGCGTTTCTTTTCGACGCTTTCCAGCACGCGAAACTGTCGACGCAAGTGCATCTTCCCCCACGACTTCAGTCCCATCGGGATAAGCTTGAGCATCAACAGTGCCACGGTCAGCACTGGTAGCACCAAGAACCCGAGTTGATTGAGAAATCGAGTGACCTTGTAAGGCAGATACTTTGAAAGTCCCACTTCACCCTGACGAAAGAAGCGTTCTGCAGACCAAGCGATCGGAAGTGTCAGATGATCTTTGGTGGGGAATGAATCTTCCGCGGTGAAGTGCCGGTTTTGATGCCGAACATTATCCGCGGCCACCAAGATCATCGGGACGACCGCAGGAGGGACGTGCTCATTCGCGATCAAGCAAGTCGTGTTCGCAAGCATCTTCGCGTCCGAAGAGGGAATATTTCTAGCCAGACTGAAAACGCCCTCCGGCGCTTCGACAGCCGTCACTCCAGGCATCAACGTGGCGTAGGCGGTGGCACGCTCTAACGACATCAGACTCAAGCCGTCATTCTCCAACATCACTCGAATCAGCGGCGACGTTGACGTCCCCGACAGTGCTACAGCATCGATACTGCCAGACTGGAATTCCTGCACGAGTTGCTGGGCCGTAAGACCTTCGAATGCCGTCAGCGTAAGATCATCCTGCAACCCATTGCGGGCGATGAGCCTACGCGCGATATGATCGCTGGTGGTTCCATCACCCTCGGTTGCAATGGTCATGCCTGCCAAGTCCGGTAACCGATCGACCTTGAAGTCGGATCGGTGAAAGAGCCAAATCGGCTCGAGTCCGATGCTGGCAAGACCGACGAGTTCGCTCGACTGTTCTCCGAGCGCACCCTCCCAAGGAGTCAACGAGGGGGCAAATCCGATCGCGTTCGCATTGGTCGCCAACCGCTGCGCATTATCGAGTGCACCACCGGTCACCACAACCTTTGCATCAAGGCCTCGGCTTCGCAGATCCTCTGCGTATCGAACGCCCAACTCGTAGTAAGCACTTGATTCCGCACCGGTCAACAGCTCGATTTGGCTTGGCATCGTCGGCTTGAGGAAGAACCAAGCCAACACGAACGTGATCACCGAAAGCAGGATGGAAATGCTCACCCACGACCGTCGCAACAACTTGCGAGCTTGACTGCCTTCTTGCTCCCTGACGAGAGCTACCAATCGCTTTGCCACCGAGACTTGATCCTAAACGCGCCGCGAAGAAAGAAAGGCCTAGTGTAGACGATCCCCCGTCACTGGGATGCGTGGCCCGCAAGCGATCGATCCCCGAATGCGAGGCATTCACGCTGTCGCAAAGATGGCTTCCTGCGATTTCCCAAGTTCACCAAAAGTCACGACTCGGGCGCGGTCCGAGTACTCACCTGTGATTTGAGGTAGCTGGCCGTAGGCCGCGGGAATCTGGTTGTACGAATCAGTTTGCAACTCCATTCTGTCACGACACCTCCACCAGTCCGCGATCTCACTCGGTAGCGCGCGCCAAACGTTCGACTGTGTCGTCAAGTGGTCCAGGAACGAGCGGTAGATTCCGAGTGAGCGTTCGTCCGCCAGGTAATCCGGGTGTGTGATAAGCAACGCCATCCCCGCCATCGACTTCAGGTGGGCAAACTTATCAATCCAAATCCGATCGCATGTCTCCCCCAACGATACGAACAGCGTGTGGTCCTGAGGCAGTGTGTAAGGCAATTCGATCACCTTGCCGGCGATGAATGGCCAAACGCCACCGACACCGCCCGGCATGGCTTGAAACGGATCGACATCAAAGCAAGACGAGTCGAACTCGACATCCAACTCCTGAATCCATTCGAGATTTCGATGAACCATTGGGGCGCGAAACCCCCGACTCTTGTAAAGACTCAGTGCCTTGTTGATCGAGGGAGTCCGTCTTTGAAATGTTCGGCGGGACTCAAACAAGCGACCATCGTGGTTGTAGCCGTGGATCCCAATCTCATGACCGCGAGCGACGAGCGACTCCAGCAAACCATGGTCGACACGATACTTGTGCGGGACAAAATTCCACGCGGAACGAAACCCCATCGACTCTTCCAACGCTGCAAGTCGATCGACCAATGCGTGACCTGCCTGTGTTTCGACATCATGCGTCAAGCAAATCGAAATATCATTCCCATCCGGCCAAGGATGGATCAACGGTTGATCTGATTCGGCAAGCACGGCCGTCTTCCAATCCCGAAGGAACTCATGGTGCAAATACCATTCGTTGGCCGACTCCAAACTGCTGTTCCTACTCCTTTGCATCCACTGACGCACGGGGACTGGGATCCATGGACGAAGCCGATAATAGAGACGAAACTTGGCCGACAACTTCGCGTCGCAGGAATCACGTTCGACGTGTCGTCTCAGGACTTCCCCTGCTTGCCCATTAAATGCGAAGCGTGCATTCATCAATTCGATCGCGTGGGGCCAGAGGAATATGAATTGGTACTCTCGAACCGAAGGAAGATCCCTGGTTTCAAGTTGGTACCGAAAGGCGACTCAATCTCTGCTCAAAACGCTTCCGGTCGCGTCCGGGCAGAACGGACTCGCGAACATAAGGCCATGTAAGTTCGAACATTCCGCTCGGTCAAGACTCAATCGACGCACGAACCATTTGATACCGAATTCCTCGTCCAGCAGTTCGGAATGTATCGGAACGTCGTTGATTGGATGACGGTTCACGATCGAAAGGTTGCACGCTTGAAAACAGGATCACCACCCTTGGCTACGTGCAATCTGTCGACCGTCGCGACATCATGGCGAGTTGTGCGTTTAGCCCGAGCGTTGGGTCCAGGGGTGCCGGTTCATCGCTCGGCCGCATCGACAGGGAATCCTTGTCCTGCAAAGCATCGTCCATTCCCTCTTTCATCACATCACGCATCCGAGCCGCCAGCTCTCGGACGAAAGGGTCAACGATCGTACCAGCTGGATAAGCGTTCATCCGTTCGACCTGAACGTCGCTTGCACAAAACGATCCTCCAAGATGGCAT
>JBPCVD010000131.1:0-2638 GCA_051010815.1 Rubripirellula sp. | reverse complement strand
CTCTTCCTTACCAAGGAAGTGCTCTACCACTGAGCTACAGCAGCTTGCTGGCAAGCGGGTGAAGGGAATCGAACCCTCGTATTCAGCTTGGAAGGCTGCTGCTCTACCATTGAGCTACACCCGCGGGTGAACCAGTTCGGGGCGACGAATCGCTGACCGATGATGGCTCTCTTTGTTCAAAAGCAATCTTCAGAATGCCATTGGTCCAACAAGCGTGGTCTTCGAAGTGGGGGCTACAGGATTTGAACCTGTGTAGGCGTAGCCAACGGATTTACAGTCCGCCCCCTTTAACCACTCGGGCAAACCCCCAAAAAATCGCAGTCACCGATCCGTTTTTCAGCGATCGGGCTGCTGTCTGTCGCTCGTTACCAATGAAATCTGTTCGGCATTCGTCCTTTGCGAAGAGGAATCTTTGATTTTTACATGTCTTGGTGGAAAGAGCCAGCGGAGGGATTCGAACCCACGACCGGCTGATTACAAATCAGCTGCTCTGCCAACTGAGCTACGCTGGCAAGTTGTTCTCTGGCAACGACTTGCGACTCTTTCGAATCTGACCGTTTTGCGGTCTGACCGTTGATTTGACCGAATCTATGTCTTCTCGATGACCTGACTCTGTCATTCAGGATCGTATTGTTCGCGACCAGGTTCACCAACGGGGTGCGGAGTCTACCAAATGCCAGAATCTGTGAAAGATCGGATTGGCGTATTTGCGGGTCAGTTGAGGCAATTGAGACGCAGGTCCTGCTCGATCGCGCCGCATCAGTCCTCCGACTGAGGCGGATCGCCTGCCGGCCACTCACCCAGCGACGTTCTCATACGGGCAAGTGAACGCCCGGGTCGTCTTCGTAGGCTGAATCGATTCTGACCAATCGTTCCAGCAGTCTGGCAAACAGCTGGAACAAACCCTTCAAGTGATCGAGGTCCTGCATCGCACCGACGGCCAAGAAAACGACCTCGTCGACACCATCTGGGAACGCGGCGCCAAAGAGGCCTTCGTCATCCTTGATCTCCAGAGAAATCCGGGGCTGCAGATCAATCAGCCGCTTGAGGGTGCCGTCGCCGAGCAACGCGCGGATCTTCGCTGCATCATTTCCCTTGATGATGAATTGGTCGTCAAAATACTTGTCACCAATCTCGATGTCGTGCATTCCGAAGAAGCTTCGGATCCCGGTGAGGAAGTCTTTGCGGTAGAGCTTCACATACAGCCCATCCTTGTTGATGAACGGTGCCCGCATCCGCGTGTATTGCGTGGTGCCCTGCCCCGAATTGATCACGCACGTATCGAGCACGAACTCCCATTGCCGGTGACGACAGCGAACGCCTCCGCTTTTCATGGTTCCGTCTCCGATGTGCTCGCCACCAATCTCGGCCGCGAGCTGGGACCAGATCTCATCTTTCGACGGACCGAAGACGTCACGGAGTAAACCCATCTTTGTTTCCTGTCGAAAATGAAGGCGACGTCGGCTGAGCCGTGATCGAGATGTCTGGTGCAGGTGTTCGCGTCAGATCGCTTTGCTGGCTAGCGGCACTCGTGCCTCCGAACATCGTGTGTCGGTTCAGTGAGTTTCCACCGCGCGAATGTCGGCGATCAAGTCACGCATCGACTGATAGCGCTCACCGGGACGTTTTCGAACCGCACGCTGAACGACAGCATCCGCAGCCGTGGGGATCTTGCGTTCGGGCGAACGAACGCTGGGTGGCTCGATTTCCCGATTCTTGATGTTGTCGAAGGTCTCATCGATCGTTCTCCCGCGAAACGGCTCACGGATCGCCAAGACTTCGTACAGGCAAACGCCAGCACTGAAAATGTCGCTTCGTTCGTCGATCCCGCGGTTGCCATCGACCTGCTCAGGCGACATGTACAGCGGTGTTCCCGGGCGTTGTCCGCCCCCGGTCAATGTTTGGAGTTGTTCTTCCTCGGCACCGGCCGGCTTTAACACGCTGCGGGCCATCGGTTCGTTGTCATCGGCGTGCCCCCAGACTTTTGCGACTCCCCAATCCAGCAGAATCACTTCTCCGAAGTTTCCGACCCAAATGTTTTCGGGTTTGATGTCGCGGTGGATCACTCCACGAGCATGCGCGTAGGCCAGTGCCTGGCAAGCGCTGGCGACAATTTCGAGGCGTCTCGATATCGGGAAGGCCTCGGAGGTCGCTTCGTCACCTTGGGCAATCCGCTTCAGGATCTCGAAGAGATTCTCCCCGGAGATCCGTTTCATCACGAAATAGATCCCTTGTTCCGGGTCGTCGCCGATGTCGTAGACGGGAACCGTGTTGGGGTGCTGCAGTTGGGCGGTGACGCGAGCTTCACGGAGCAGTCTGCGTCGTTCGCGGCGGTCCTTCTGCGTGGCGGGCAGCAGCGTTTTGATCGCGACCGTGCGTCCGGTCACCGGATCAAAGCAGGAACGGAGCGTCGCGCTCCCTCCTTGGGCCATATCGCGGAATCCGGTGTAGCGTCCTAGTCCCTGCGGCACTTCGCGAGGCAGGTCTGGATCGGTTCCGGACAAGATGATGTTCGGTTCGCTCATGGCACCAGTATAGCGCATCGGCGCGAATCGCCATGCCCTCGGTCGGGGCTCGAGAACGGTTTCGCCGAAGCTCGCGCGATGCATCTGAGCGGGACTTCGCTCCTGCCCAAACC
>JBPCVD010000130.1:0-7185 GCA_051010815.1 Rubripirellula sp. | reverse complement strand
CCGGATCTGCAACCCGAAGCGTGGCAGCGATTTCGTCTGCCGGCATCTCCAGCCGACCTTCCTCGGCCAGCGTTACCGCAAGCGGACTGTCGGTCAGCATCAGTCCATCTTGGTTGATCGCGTAGGCATCCAGGTCACCGGCGACAGCGACATCAATGAACATCCGACTGAACTCATCGAACATGCCAATGCCGCGGACCATCAGCGACGCGACGATTCGCCCCTCGTCATTCTGGACGGGAACGATGATGGCCATGACCGGTCGGCTGGTGTCCGAGGTACCAGCGGAGTCTTCCTGCAGTTCGCTATCGGTCAGTCGAGCGGGACCGAAAACCACCGTTTCGCCTGACATCACCCTGGCCAGATTCTCGGCACCGCGAGGTGCAACCGGCCTGCCAACGTCCGATTGATCGGGAAGCCAACTTGCAAGCGTTCGATAGCTGTCGCTCCAAACGACAAACTTGACATCGTCGAATCCCGACAGCTTTCGGAGTTGTGTGTGGATGCGATCGCTTTGCTCGGCACCATCGCGAAGTGTTGCCAGCGAGGGATCTTTGTCAGCCATCTCCGCGAGTTCGACGATCGCGCTTTGGACGCTTGGCTGACGCGACCAAGACTCAACAAGTTGTGCTTTGTCGGACAGGAACTGCTGAGAAGCCAATGCGACACTGTCGGCAAGGCTCTTCAATTCGGAGCGGACGGATTGATCCATCGTCGATTCGACCTGACGATAGGTCCACCAACCGATCAAGGCAGTCGGAAGCAAGGCTGCGAGCCACAGCCACTTGGAATTGCGTCGTCGGCTCTCTCGCGTCCGTTGTGCCCACAGTAGATTGGAGTGGGGTTGTCGCGATGCAGGTGCGTCTTGTTTGTATCGCGGTGAGGCATGAGTTCGTTGGGCTCCATGCCGCGTGATGTCGGCACCTTTTTTGGTTCCCCGAGAGACATCTCGCGTCCCGGCCGTCGCTCCCCCACCTTTCGTCTCGTCTATCTCGGCGGAGGAGGTCGGCGTCGGCCGTTTCGCGACAACACTTCCCGCCGCTGTCGGCGTCGGTACCGGGAGTGCCTTTTCCCCTTCGATCCTTGCGGACTCGGGGTCATGTTCTGTCAGCAGCGACAACACTTCGGCGACGAGTCCAGGATCGTTCCCGGCCTGCGCTTTCACAAAGGCTTCTTGATCACCGGGACTCAGTTCTTCCGCGGCAAGAAACAGGTCTCGGACACGGGCGTAACGCGCTGCGTCCATGCTCTCAACCGACCTCGCGCTCGCCTGTCGCTTGGTCGCCCAGCACGTCACCTGCTGTCGCGTCCTCTACGCCTGCATCACCAGATTGCATGTCCTCGCGACGTAACTCACGACGCATCCAAGCACGCGACATCGCCCACTCCTTTTCCACAGTTCGCAATCCGAGATTCATTTCGGTGGAAATTTCTTTCATGGTCATGCCACCAAAGAACCTCAGTTCAACGATCTTTGCTTGCCGCGGATTGAGTTCGGCTAGTGTCGTTAGCAGGTCATCGAGGGCCACCACGTCACTATCTTGGCTGAGCTGAAAGGTGACTTCTTCTGTCAACTGACGTCGCTCCCATCCGCCCCCACGTTTCATGGATCGAACCTTCCGTGCATGGTCGACGAGGATTCGCCGCATGACCGTCGCACCGATGGCGAAGAAGTGGGTCTTGCCCTGCCAGTTGATGCGCGATTGGTCGACCATACGCACGTACGCCTGATGGACAAGCGAAGAGGAGCTCAACCGATGACGCATTGGCTCGTTCTGCAGGAAACGACCGGCAAGCCGACAAAGGTCCTCGTACATCAGCGAGAACAGTTGGTCGGTCTCCGCGGGCGGCTTATTGCCGGTGCGTGACAGACTGCTTCGTGAAAGGAGGTCAGTTATCGAAGTCACGGACGAATCGCTGTGGACGAACGAAAGGAGAGACAGATTCAAGCCTCTTTAGAATAACCAAATTATGATGTCGCAACGCATCGAGCGAAAGTTTGGTGACCCCTATTCCACGGGGAATTAGCGTGCTGAGCTCACCATTTTGTTGTGTTGACTGGCCAGACGGACCGTCATTGCATGGATGTCAACGATATCGACGACATTAGGGGCGTAGCCGCCAGCCATCGCGACAGCCAATGGTAGGGAGTGTATTTGGCACCAATGGAGCACCACTCGATCACGTTCAGCGAGGCCGTTCTTGGTCAGATCGAGACGCCCCAAGCGATCATGCCGGTAGGGATCCGCTCCTGCAAGATAGATCGCAAGATCATAAGGACCCGCCTTGGCGACGCTCTCAAGACTGCGATGGAGTGCCGACAGGTAGGCTTCGTCGTCTGTGGCATCTTCCAGATCGATATCGATATCGCTGGGCGATTTCCGCAGGGGGAAGTTTTTGACTCCGTGAAGCGACAGCGTGAACACAGTGGGGTCGCCGCCAAAGATTTCGGCAGTTCCGTTGCCCTGGTGCACGTCGAGATCGATGATGCAAGCTCGTTTGATTTGACCTTCGTATTGCAGGACGCGGACCGCGACTGCCGCATCGTTGAAGACGCAGTACCCTTCGCCGGCATCGCTCATCGCGTGGTGCGTGCCGCCGGCTAGATTAACGGAGACGCCATCGTCCAAAGCAGCACGACAGGCCGCGAGGGTCGCACCCGTACTTCGCCGCGACCGTTCGACCATGCGCGTCGACCACGGGAAACCAATTCTCCGAATCTCGCGATCATTCAATGTCCCGTCCATGACGGCTCGCACATATCGCGGTGTGTGGCAGAGCAGGAGCTGGTCTTTGGATGCCGCGGGCGGAACGATCAACGAATCTTGGCGATGTTCGTCTGCGGTCACAATCCGTTGACGCAACCGACGGTATTTGTCCATCGGAAATCGATGGCCCTCCGGCAACGGCAGTTCGAAGTGATCGGTGTAGTAGATTCGCATCAACGTGGCCGTGACAACTTCGGCTACAGTCTAAAACTGCCCGCTCCGCCGACGGAAGACGGGCACGCATGATTGAGCAAGAATGCGCGGCTGCGAAACCAGCCACGTCACTTTGAACGCATCATCGTTTCGCGTCGACCAGTACCACGCGTGCATCGTACAACGTCGCTCCAATACGAGCTTCCGACGATGCCATTTGAATTGGCCCACGCCGCTATGGAAGTGCTGGCAACGCTTCTACGTGAACGACCTCGACGGTGGTTTCGCCGTCGACAATCTTTCCCATGATCATGACTTTTTCCACGGTCGGAATTCCCGTGTCACCCGTCAGGTTGATGATCTTTCCAGAGCCGAGCGTCACGATCTCACCCTCGGGACTTGTTCCAGGCCGGCCAATCAGCGCGATTCCATCGGTGGGGCGACTTGCGAAGACGAGCCACTGCGTGCCGGCGTACTCGATGTCATCCAGGAGCGGGGATTTCAGAATTTCTGAAGCCAAGGGTTGTAACGCGCCTCGATCGTCCGCAGTCAAATCACAGGCTTCCGCAATCTTGGAATAGGTCGTCGCAAGCTGCCGTTTGCGATTGCTGTCGTCAACATCTAGATCGAGCAGCTCTCGAAGCGACTCGCGTGCCAGGTCGACACGGGCCACCGCATCGCTGGACGGAGCGGGGACTGCTTTCACCTTCGGATCGGTCTTTTCATCCTCATTCGGCGGACTCAGGTCGGCTGAAGTCGATTCATCTTCAGTCGCCGCAGAGGACACTGTGGCGTCAGGAGCCGACATCTCGACGTTCGCTTCAGGGTTCGCACTGTCTTCGATCGCTGAATCGATCGTTGGAGGTTCGAGTGTTGGTTCTACTGCGGGAGTGAGCGTTGGACTGACATCTTCGGGTGCGGGTTCATCGTCGGTCGCGGTTGCGTCCAGAGTCAGGGCACTTGGGTCGCCAAGCGAACTTGGTAACTCCAGACTCGAAGTTTCCTCTGCGTTTTCTTCGCTGCCGGTCGCCGGCAATTCCAACGTGGGTTCGACCAGTGGCATCGGCGTATCGGCCGAAACCTGAACGTTCGCGGAATCTTCGGCTGCCTCCGACTCGACAATGTCAGTCGCCTCATCGGACCGCGTTTCCCCAGCTAGGTCCGGCAGCTCGAGTCCGGTGCCGATGTCACTCACATCGACTAACGTCGGCTGATCAGATCCAATCGCAAGTTCCATCGCGTCAGGCTGTCTCGGGTCCGACCCGAGTTCGGGCGGAACAATCGCATCCAGCGCCGTCGTGGCGGGGTCCTCGATCGCGTCCATTGCAGAATCAAAAGCTGAGGTATCCAACATCCGCCCGCGGTTGCGGTTTGGGTCCCGCGTTCGCTCGGACATTTGACCGGGTGGCGCTGCGACCGGAGAGCGACGGGATCCTGATGGGCCATCGAAAGGCCAGAATCCCAAGTCGGGCTCGCGACCGAACAACAATAAGATTCCGAGTGCGATCGGTACTGAGAGCAATCCACCAACCACGATGCCAAGCATGGTTCGTAACCCAGAGGGCTTTTTCTTGCGAGAACCGCCCGGCCGCGGCGACAAGGTCATCGGGGTCGGTGATTCGGCGACCTGAGGGCTATCCCAGGAATCGTTTGGGTCTTCAACCTGCAGATCGACGTGGTCTTCATCCACTTCAAAGGACGTCTGATTCCACGAATCCTCAGCGATCGTTTCCGAGGTTACCGTTTCATTCCCGACGGTCGCATCAAGATCCTCATCGAGAACCTCGAATCCCTCGGCGCTGTCGTCAATCTCACCTGTCGTCGTCGCAGCGGCGGCGACCGAACGCACCGCGGCGGCCTCGTCGAAGACCAGCGGTTGCCCGTCGGCCGACAAAATCTCGAGGGTTGGCGGCAAATTCGCAAGGACTTCAGACAGCGGAAATGTCTCGCGACACCAGGGGCATGTCGCATAGGCATCGTCGGGCATTTGACCGGCGGGAACGCGAAAGCCTTCCTGACATCGTGGGCAATTCGAGATAATCATGTCGACCTTTGACGAGGGCGGAGTGATCGCGCGATTGTAACGGACGGGCGCCGAAAAATAAGGGTTCCCGGCGATCTAGGCGACAAATGTCAATTGCTGCCAATTCCGTACAGCGGCTCTAGCTTTGACTTTAGATAGGTCACCAAGTGACTTGCCGAAAGAGGGGTGCCTGTCGCACGCTGGACCAATTCGGCGCCGCTGTAGCAGCGTCCGTCGTAATGAATTCGTTCGCGAAGCCAGTCCAGCAGCGGGCGAAACTCACCATGTGCGAACAGATCATCGAGGTCACCGATCTGAGCCCTTGCGGCGTCAAAGAGTTGGGCAGCTGCCAAATTGCCCAAGGTATAGGTTGGGAAGTAGCCAATCAGGCCTGCACTCCAGTGCACGTCCTGCAGAACGCCGTCGGCATCCGAGGGAGGCCGGATTCCCAGGTCGCTCTCGTACCGCGAATTCCAGGCCTCCGGCAAGTCGGCCACGCTCAGTGATCGATCAATGAGCTGCTGTTCGAGATCGAAACGAATGATGATGTGCAGGTTATACGTTGCTTCATCGGCTTCGACGCGAATCAGGCTCGGCCGAACCGTGTTGATCGCGAAGTGGAAGGTGTCGAGAGAAATCTCGTCGAGCTCAGGCGTGAATACTTCCTGGGTCTTGGAGTAGAGCCATTCCCAAAACGGTCGACTGCGACCCACTTGGTTCTCCCACAGACGGGACTGAGACTCGTGAATGCCGAGCGACACGTAGGATCCGGGAGGCAAGCCAAACCAGTCAGCTCGCAACCCTTGTTCGTACATGCCATGACCGGCTTCGTGCAGTGTGCCGAAGAGCCCGGCTGGAAACCAATGGGGATCGAATCGCGTCAAGATCCGACAATCGCTTGGGCCAAGCGTGGTGCAAAAGGGATGAGAGGTTTCGTCAAGACGACCGCGATCAAAGTCAAACCCGACTTCCTCGGCAACGAAGTGGCTGAAATCACGTTGATCCTCCAGGTTGTGCGTGCGTTCCAGTGCCGTGACATCGGGCTGATATGGGGCGTCCTTCGCGGCGGCGATCAATGCCACCAGTGGTTTCCGTACTTCTTCAAACACTTCGCGAATTTCAGCGACGCGTCCATCCGGTTCGTATTCGTCCAGCAGTGCTTCGTAAACACTTCGGTCAGTGCCTTCGCTCAGCCGTTCACCTGCTTCTCGTTTTAGATCGATGACGTGTTCCAGTGATTCCTGAAACATCGAGTAATCGTCGGCCTGTCGCGCCGCGTCCCAAGTCTGCTGGCCGCGAACGGTTGCTTGCGCGGTTCGCTCTACAAGGCTTGTTGGCAACTTCTTGTCCCGTTGCCAGTCGCGATGGAGTCCTTTCACGGTGGACGCTATTTCACCATGAGGGTCCTCGTCCCCGAGTTCCCCCATCAAGTGTTGCAGACTCTCTCCGTACGTTTGGTCTGTGCGACGCTGATGCACGAGGGCTCGAAGCATCGCAACCTGGCTGGCGCGATACTCGCCAGCGGCGATGGGCATTCCCGTGCGTTCGTCCCACTCCAACGTGTCGGCTGTGGAGTGCAACATCATGGCTTCGCGTGCTTGTGCACACACAGATTCGAATCGTTCCTGACTGACGGACATCTAGCCTCTACTCCTCAACGCCAACGATGAATTGAATTCAACGCAAGTTAGCGTTTCGTGAGGCTCGCGCCAGCATGGCAGAGATCACAACTGACGAATCGTACCGAGATCGCCCGTGGCAACCGAATGTCCCGGCAGGGAGTTGGCTTCGCAGACGAGGGGGTAGACGCGTTTACGAGAGGAGAAGAGGACCGCCATCGTCCTTGCCGCTTTCCCATTCTCGGCGGACTTCACGCAGGCCATAAGCGCACATTTCGAACTGTTCGCTCAATTGGTGCAGCAGATCACTAGACGGGCGATTCTCATCGCCTTCGATTTCCGCCGCGATCGCGTACGCACGTTTTCCCTGCTGGCAATAATCGAGGAATCCGTCGGCGGACTCATGAGGGCGAACTCGTCGCAGGCTCTCGGGATACATGCCCGACCAGAATAATGTGACATCGCCGATATGTCGGTGCACGTCACGCTTGGCAAGTCCGATCCGCTTTTCTGCTTCACAGAGCATCTGAAAGACTTCGGTCGCAGGTCGGCCGTTGGGGCGCCGGACTTTGTGGACCGAATCCAGTCTTACAAAACGAAGCATCATGTCACTGACGTAGTC
>JBPCVD010000129.1:0-2960 GCA_051010815.1 Rubripirellula sp. | reverse complement strand
AGCTCAGCAAACACAAGGTGAAAATCGGTTTCATTTCGCTTCCAGACAGATTCGTAGCACGAGTGGTGGTTGATTCAATTGCCCAACATCATAATCTTGCTCGAACCTGACGAACCATCACGCCGTTCGATTCCGGCCATTCGAGCCAGAGTGGACTCCGCCAACCGATGCGGGAGCGGCGACAAGCACGGGAATGCAGATGATTGAGCTATGGGACCTTCCGGCAATTCCGACTGGATTGAATCTATTGGCTGAGGTCGCGTCGACCGCATCCGAAGCCGCCGGTGAGCTGACGGAGACTTCCGGCGATGGCAGCACGGAAACCCTCTTTTCCATTTCCGGGCTCTTCACGCTTGGCATGCTTGTCCTGCTTCAGGCGGTGCTTGGATTCGATAATCTGCTCTACATTTCGATCGAGAGCAAACGGGTTCCGGAGGAGAGCCAGTCGCTTGTGCGTCGACTTGGAATTGGGTTAGCGATTGGTTTTCGAATCGGGTTGCTGTTTGTCGTCGTCCATCTCATCGATAGACTTCAGAAGGCATTTTTCGAGGTCGACAACGAGTACGTCACGATGGCTGTGAATGGCCACAGTCTGATCGTCCTGTTTGGTGGTGCCTTCATCTTGTGGACGGCGCTGAAGGAAATCTTTCACCTGCTGGCAGTTCATGACGTGGAAGCGACGCCCGGCAAGTCGACAGGTACTTCCGTCCGGAAGGCGGTTTCCCTAATCGTGCTGATGAACCTCGTATTCTCTTTCGACTCGATCCTCAGCGCGATGGCGTTGACGGATAGTTTTGAAATCATGGCGACGGCGATCGTGATCAGTGGACTGCTGATGATGTGGGCCGCTGATTTCGTCGCGGAGTTCCTGAAGAAGAACCGCATGTACGAAGTTCTCGGACTCTTTATCCTGTTCATTGTCGGTGTGATGTTGGTGAGCGAAGGCGGGCACCTTGCAGATCTTCACTTCTTTGGCCATGAGGTAATGCCGATGGCCAAGAGTACGTTCTACTTTGTGCTCGCGGTGTTGATCTTGGTCGACTTGGTCCAGTCGCGTTACCAAAAGAAACTGTTGGCTCAACAAGCCGAGGCCGAGGGCGTGACAACGTCCTAAAATCTTCGTCCCATGTGGGGGACCTGGATCGGGACAGAGCCGCGGATTCGGACAGAGCCGCGGTTTCGGACAGAACGACGACGAGCGGCTTGCCAGGTCGCCGCCGAGTCCGAAGAGGATCGAGAACTGAATCCGCCTGCGTTTTGCGGTCAGGCGAATCAAGCGGCGCTCGTGGCGACGTTGACGGACATGCGAAGCTGGCGCACTTGCGACGTCGGCGCGTGGCGATCACGAAGCAGGAAGGACCTCCCCCTCCTCCACGACTGTTCCATGATGCACGAAGCACAGTCGCACGAAGCACATTTCGTAGAAGACGAGTGCGTCAGCACTCTAAATGAGCAGCGCGAGAAGAACTGCGAGGGCTCTTCGTTCCGTGCTTAAGCGTCGCGATCTGAGAGCAGACGTAGCATTTCGTCGACGTTGTGAGCGAACTGCTCTGCCGACTGGCGGCCCGAAATCTTAAGCGACTCCTGGTCATCGAGCTCGAACGGACCGATGGGTGAACCGTTCGTTGTCGTGTCGCTTGCTTTGGGATCAATCAGGCCATCGTCGAGGCCAGCGTCTGCGAGCAACCCGTCGCGTTCCGCCTCGGGATCCTCAGGCGTGGATGGAGCGAACTGCTGAGGGCTCGCGATCTGTTCGCCTTCCGGGCCTGCTTTTTCACCGTCACCTACAGTGCCACCAGCAGGCACGCGATTGAGCTCATTCAAAATCAGCAATGCGTCCAGTGCAGTGACCATCCCATCAGCATTGACGTCGTAACACAGACCGAGCCCGTCTGGACCAACGGGGCCGGGGCCATACGTGTTGAGATAGTTGATGACGGCCAACGCATCCAATGCAGTGACTTCACCGTTGTGATCGACGTCGTACGGATTGTCGTGATTGTGGTAAGGTTCGGCATTCTCCATGACCTGAATGACGAACGTCTCGGTGATACTGGTGAACTCATTCAGACGGTCATCGGCGCGGATCCGAACCTCGATCTCTTCCTGATTGGCTCGTTCGACGATTTGGTCATCGAGCAGTTTGAGCAGGTTGCCATCGATTTCGAATCGAGGATCATTCACCGACAGCGCGTATCGTTCGGGAGGCGTCTGTCCGTCCAAAGTGACATCGCCAACCTCCGCGCCTGGGACCAATTCCATCACCGTGTCGTTGCTCAACTCGATCGAATTCGGTTGCTCCGCGACATCAATCACGGTGATTTCGATCGCTTGAGTAAAGCGGTCGCCGCCGAGGTCAACTGCGGTGACGTTGATCGTCACCGTGGGATCTTCTTCGAAGTCGAGAGAAACGTTGTCCGCCAGGGAAAGAGCGAAGTCTCGAATGACGAACCGAGAATCGTCAACGGTCACGGTATGCGAGTCGTCGTTGTCCGGATCTTCGACCTCAATCGTCGCGATGAAGGTGCTTGAGTCGTTCTCAAAAACTTCGGCACTGATGGGCGTAATGCCGACGATCGGTTCGTTGGTGTCGCGAACCCTCACGGCGGTCGATCGTTGGATTACGGTCTCCGTCTCAGGGTCGGTAACGGTGACTCCGATCGAGATCAGAGGTTCATTTTCGAAGTCGAGTGAGTTGCCGACAAAAATGATTTGGCCATCACGGAAGATGAATCGTGGATCACTAATCGTGATCGTGTGGGCGGCGCCGTCAGCACCATCCGCATCGACAATGTCGATTTCACCGACCGAAACACCGGGAGCTATGTCTTCGGCGATCGGCGCGAAGTCGATCTTGACGTCTGTCGGCGGGTCGGGTGTGGCGACCACGGTGACGTTGAGAGCGACCATCTCCGAAATGTCACGACCGTCGTGCAACTGAACCAAGAGAGAATCGGTTC
>JBPCVD010000128.1:0-6957 GCA_051010815.1 Rubripirellula sp. | reverse complement strand
GTTCATGGGAGCCAATGTGACGCAGAGACTGCGCACCATGGCGGCGACGGCACCTTTGCTGGTGTCGTAAGCGGTGTGATCCGGCTCGGAGAGTAGTCCGTTGATCGATCCTGTGAAAAGCACGCGTCCCGCCACTTGCGATTCGAACCACCGACGCGCGAACGCTTGCGTCAAGAAGTAACCCGCCGTGACGTTCAGGTCCATCGTCGTTTGGTACCGCTCGAAGTCCATTTCAAAGAAGGGTGTGTCGATGTAGGTGCCCGCGTTATTGATCAGCAAATCAATGTTGGGCAACAACTCGTCGGCGGCTTTGAGCAGTTCCGGCATGTAGCTGGAAGGTGGCTGTGACAAATCGGTTTGCACAAATGCCGCCTCCACTCCCGCCTCGCGGCATTCGCGAAGTGTTTGCTTTGCCATGTCGTCATCGACAAGCCCGACTAGGAGTACATCAGCTCCTGCCTTGGCCAACGCCTTGGCGATGGAGGCGCCCACTCCTTGCGTACCCCCGGTGATCAAGGCACGCCGACCGGAGAGGTCAAACGGTGATTGAGACTTGTCTTTGTCAGTCATGGTTCGGCGCAACTCAATCGAGTGCGGGGCGAGTGGTTTCCGCGTAGGTTTCGGCGTCTTTCGACGTTTGGTCGGCATCGAACTCGCCTTCGGAAAGTACGACCCGATAGTTGAGTCGCATTTCGTCTCCGGCCTTGAGCACGATGCCGTCGGTCTTCTCACCGCCGACAAAGTGGTGCACACCAAATGGGTTCGCAGCAAACAGACCATACGTTCGAACATGCCACCGACAAGGGTAGCCAAAACTACTGGGGTGGTCGTGAATGGTGATACCCACGGTGTCCTCATCCACTGGGCCCGAGTAGTTCACCCACGCAGACTTCTTGCCCCATGCGTCTTTGTTGTGCTTGCCTTCCGCGTTGGTAATCAGTCCACCCATCTTGGCGTCGACTTTCATCGTGCCGGCGGTGCGAATGCCGAATGAACCCTCTTTGGTGTCACCAAAATTAACGTCGCCATTGGTGGCCTTCAAAAGAAAGTCGCAATCGATGATCCGGCGATCTCCCACGTCGCGGAACGTGAGTCGGCGAGTATCGGAAAGCACAATCTTTCCATCGGGATCAAGCCAGTCGTTGTGGCTAACCAAGACGGCGGAACCGTCTTCCGCGACATCGACGCTTCCGTCACGGTGGACGATCTTGCCACAGTGTTTGTCATCCAACCAAAAGTCGATTCCGTTGACATCACCGTGCGTCAACCAAAACGATCGGTGGTGGTCGTGGTCGTCGCGTTCGTGTTTGCCGGCCCCCTTCATCGGGAAGTCGCGGGTCATCGCGTGACCGCCCGGGCCGATGACCGGGTAAAGAATCGGTTTGCCGTTGCTGTCGAGCATGTAGCCGGCGAACAGCTCGTCACCCGAGCGGATATTCCAGCCCGCCGGTTCGGTCGATTCTTCAATGGTGATTTTTTCGGCAGCGCTGGGGGTTTGAGCCTCCACAGGTGGCAAGGTCAGGATTCCGAGGGCCAGGCCGAGCGCAAGCATGGCGTTGGGCCGAATCGAGGGGGCGGCGCACAGACAATTGCGTGACATCTGTCGATCTCTGTTGGGAGGGATTCTTCGGATTGTGCGTGAGTACAACGCGGTGGGGTGAGCGTTCTAACGAAAGCCGATCCTTGTTCAATCGCCGGCTTCTCGGTGGATCGACTATCATAGTGGGAGCGTAATGGCTCTGCTGTAGGCCAAGATTTGACTCCCCTTTTCTCGAATGTGGACCGCATCGCCACATTTACAGGAGTACCGGATGACACCACGCCGAGCGATTCATGGATCGGGTTTGGCCCGAATGGTCGCGGTTGCACTCACCTTCTGCATTTGCAGTTCTGCCGCCGCCCAGAAAAAGAAGCCCGCTTCGGCTAAACCGCCGAAAATCAACCTTCCCGCGAGTGTTCGCGCTAAGACGAAGGTCGACATGAAGGTGGCTGCGGTCAACACGGGAGCACGTGATTCGATTGCTCGTGCCGCCAGCCAATTGGACGGATATGTCGAAACGATGTTGCTGGACAAGAATCAGCAGCCGAATGAAATCGCCGATGATGAGGTTTTTCTCCGCCGAGTCTATCTCGACGTTGCTGGGCGAATTCCGACATTGAAGGAATCCAACGACTTTCTACAGTCGAGCTCGGAGAGCCGTCGACAGGATTTGATCGACGAGTTGCTCAATAGCCCTGACTACGTCAGCAATATGTACAACTTTTGGGCGGACGTGCTCCGCCTCGTCGAGCGACCTCAGCCCAATATCGTGGCCGATCCATATCTCGGTTACATCAAAGATTCGATTCGTACGAACAAGAAGTACGACCAGTGGGTTTACGAAATGCTCACGGCGGATGGGAAGAGTTGGGAGAATCCGGCCGTCGGATTTCAGTTACGTGACGACGGAATGCCCCTGCCCTACATCGATAACACGGTCCGCGTCTTTTTGGGCACCCAGATTGGTTGTGCTCAGTGCCACGATCATCCGTTTGACCAATGGACGCAGTATCAGTTCTATGAGTTGGCCGCCTTTACAGCGGGAACACGAACACGCATTCAAAGAGGATCGCCTGGCTACGCCAAGCAGAATCCCGCCAACCTGCTGATCAACGAAGCGAGAACCAAGCATGACAAGGGTCGAGTGCCCGGACAGTTTCAACGGATCGCGCGGGCGAATACCTACAGTGTGAGCGAAGTCAAAGCGACGATGCGGTTACCACACGACTATGCCTATGAGGATGCGAAGCCAAAGGCGGTCGTGGAGCCGGCCGTGTTGTGGGGTGACATCCCAACGAAAGCAAGTGAGTCGTCGCCCCGTGAACAGTTTGCCGCGTGGGTGACGAGCGACGACAATCCCCAGTTCAGCAAGATGATTGCGAACCGTATGTGGAAACGGTTCCTTGGAATCGGCCTGGTTGAGCCGATCGATGACTTCCGTGATGAACACCCCTGCGTCAACGAACCGCTGCTCGATTTCCTCAGTGGTGAGGTCGTGCGGAACGACTACGACTTGAAAGAGCTCATTCGCATGATCCTGTACAGTCGTACGTATCAGCGAGAAGCAACGGACTATGACGTCACGTCGGGCGAATCGTACTATTTTCCTGGGCCGACGGTTCGCAGGATGACGGCCGAGCAGGTCTGGGATTCCATCCTGACGCTTGCGGTTCACAATTCATGGCCGTTCCAGCGTCCGACGGCCGACGAGATGGCACCCGTCATGGATATCGATTTTGGCACTGCTGATTACAACAAGGTCAAACGAATGTCTGAGCAGTTTGCAAAGACCTACTTCATGGGACCGTACAAGCGGTCGCTCAACGAGCACGCTTATCAGGGCAATGTGCTCTGTCGAGCCAGTGAGCTGCCTTCGCCCGTGCCGGCGGATCACTTCTTGAGACAGTTTGGTCAGGGAGATCGTGAAACCATCAACGGGTCTCAGCAGGACGCGACCGTGCCTCAGATTTTGGCGATGTTCAACGGGCCTATCACGCACGTGATGTTGGAGGAGGGTTCGGCGTTGGTCGACAACGTCGTCGCGATCCCCAATGCAAGAGAACGTCTCGATGCGATCTTCCTGAGCGTGTTGTCACGTCGACCGAACTCGGTGGATCGTCGAATCGCTGCGAGTGAATTGTCCAAGACACGACAAGACGGCGTGGCTTATGGAAACATCATCTGGGGTCTGCTCAATACTCGAGAGTTCTTGTTCATCCAATAGCACCCCAACTGCGAGCGAGATTCGCAGAACTGTAAACAAGACAACCAATCAGCGTCCGAAAGAGAAAATCGAATGCCACGACCAGAGTTTGCCACCGAAGATCGACGCGACTTCATGAAGTCGATTGCGAAGACGACGCTCGGTGTCTCGTTTGCCGGATCGGTCGCTTCTCAAGGTCTATTTGACGAAGCGCAGGCCGCGACCACGACCGGAAAAGCGAAGCACATCATCTATCTGTTCATGGACGGTGCGATGACCCACCTTGATACGTTCGACCCAAAGGTTGGCGTGGAAGAGGCGGGGGAGACCAAGCCGATCCAGACGCGTGTTCCCGGTATCCAGTTTGGGGATCGCTTTCCGAAACTCTCGTACCTTGCCGGTGCGATCGCCGTCGTTCGCTCGCTGAGTACCGAAACGGGCGCCCATGATAAAGGGAAGTACCTGATGCGTACTTCCTACAAGCAGATCAACAGTATCCAGCATCCCGCGATGGGGGCTTGGATGGTCTCAGAAGTTGGACGCATCAATCAAGAACTGCCTGGCAATTACGTCATCGGTGGCAGCAATCGTCATCCAGGTGCCGGTTTCTTAGAGCCGTCCCTTTCGCCAGTCCCGATCGCGAATGCGGGTGGCGGACTGAAAAATACGAAGCTGCCGAAATACCTTCCTCCTGAGTTGTTCAATCGACGATTGATGTTGGCAGGAAAGTTTGACGAGGCATTTCAAAAGGGTCGCACGAACAGTCGAGTGGAAGCCTACAACCAGTTGTACGGGGAAGCTCGTCGTTTGATGGGCAGCGATCACTTGAAGGTATTCAATATCAAGGATGAGCCGGAAGGCATCCGAAAAGCGTACGGTGAGAATCAACTCGGTCAGGCTTGTTTGCTTGCCCGACGCTTGGTGCAAAGTGGTGCTCGGTTCATCGAAGTCAATTATGGCGGATGGGACATGCATCAGGACCTGTACGGTCGTCTGGATGAAAAAGCAAATCACGTTGACACCGCGCTTGGCAATCTGATGCGCGATCTGCACAGCAAGGGATTGTTGGACGAAACGCTGATCGTGTTGACGACCGAGTTCGGGCGGAAGCCGAAGATGAATGTGAATGCCGGTCGCGACCATCATCCTGGAGCGTTTTCCAGCTTGTTGATGGGGGCGGGTATCCAGGGCGGACAGGTCTATGGCGCCTCGGACAAACATGGGTTCTCGGTTGAAAAGGACCACGTGTCCGTTTCCGATTTCAACAAGACGATCGCTTCGGCAGCCGGTCTTCCGTTGGAAGAAGAGAGGTTTGCCCCCAATGGTCGTCCCTTCAAAATCGGAGGGAACGGAGATCCAGTGAAGGCCCTGCTCGCCTAAGCGTTCGCGATCCCGCGATCTTCAGCTAGCCGCCTGCCGGTAAACGCGGTTCGGCTAGCCCGATTTTTCGCCATCGCAGGTGCGGGATGGACTTGCCGTTGCGCATTCCAAACGCAGCCAAGTCGTCCCATCTCGGAAACCGCTTCCTCTTGCGGGACAAAGACCTCGATTTGGCTGGCTCACCGAGAATTGGACGGAGAGCTTAGGTAGAATGATCCTCAGCGAGGGCCTGCCTCGTTCGGCGATTTAGTGCTGAATTGTGCTCTTCTGATGAGCCGATGCATGTTTGCCGCCTACCTTCGAAGTGCTTAGAGAAATTGAGTCGTATGAGTTTTTCCCGATTGTGTGGAGTCTTGGGAATCGCGTTCGCAGCTGGCGTGCTCGGCTTCAACCCGTGGTTGGAACCCGCGAAGGCGGAGGAAGGCGTTGCAAGAAGTCCCGAATTGATCTTGCCGGTGGGTGAGGCTCTCGCGGACTCTGAAGACGAGATGAAGTCTTACACCGAACCCCTTGAGCACACCGAAATCTCGTTCGACATGGTGCCGATCCGCGGCGGCACGTTCGTCATGGGAAGCCCGGAGGGGGAATCTGACCGAGGTGAGGATGAGGGGCCGCAGCGAGAGGTCACTGTCAGTCCTTTCTGGATGGGTAAATTCGAAGTGACTTGGGATCAATACGATGCCTGGAGGGAAGAAATCGATCAGCTTCGCCGCAAGATGATGTCGATCAAAGCGGGGCCGCGCGATGTCGTGGTCGACGGCGTTTCAAAGCCGACCGAGGAATACACCGACATGAGCTTTGGAATGGGCAAGGGGGATTACCCTGCGATCTGCATGACGCAGCATGCGGCACGCACCTTCTGCGAGTGGCTCTCCGCGAAGACGGGACGCTACTACCGGCTTCCGACGGAAGCGGAATGGGAGTACGCCTGCCGTGCTGGAACAACCACTGCCTATTCGTTTGGCGATGATCCGGAAGATCTGGATGACTACGCTTGGTACTTTGACAACAGCGATGACACCTACCAAGAAGTCGGTCAAAAGGAACCGAATCCATGGGGTCTGCACGACATGCACGGAAATGTCGCGGAATGGGTTTTGGATCAGTATGACGAGAGTATCTACGGTCGCGAGAAGACGGCCACGGACCCGCTGAATGTCCCCCAAACACTTTACCCACGCGTTGTTCGAGGCGGTGGTTGGGATGATGATCCCGAGATGCTTCGCTCCGCGGTTCGTGAGGGATCGAGCGATGACTGGAAGGAGCAGGATCCTCAGCTTCCCAAGAGCATCTGGTACCATACGGATGCTCTAGGCGTGGGTTTCCGAGTCGTACGTCCGCTAAGTGAACCGTCCGCTGAAGAACGGACGGACAAGTGGGACAAGACGGCGCCAGAACAAAAAGATCCAGAAGACTGAGTGCCTCGGCGACGCTCGAATCGAGCATGCAAATGAGCTCAGTCGATCGCCACCACAAATCATTTACGGATTGGATTTGACGCATCGCGATGTGTGCCATGAACTTGCCGCGTGACGTCGCCGTGAAGTAACGGGCCTGAGTCCAAAAGTCCTTCCCATCAATGTTCCTCTTGAGCTTTCCTCCCACCCTTCGCCTCCTGAGCCCGATATGAACGAACCCACCATTCCCTCCCGTCGCCAGTTTCTGAAGAACACCGGTCGAGTGGCGGCCGCGACGACATTGGTTTCCGCTGCTCCGAACGTTCATGCGGCGGAGGACAATACGATTCGTGTTGTCTTGATCGGTTGCGGCGGCCGAGGCACGGGCGCCGCATTGAATGCCTTAACGGTCGAAAATGGTCCCCACTTGGTTGGGC
>JBPCVD010000127.1:0-7948 GCA_051010815.1 Rubripirellula sp. | reverse complement strand
CGCCTGACGTTCCTCAGGCTTTTCGTACAGGCGGGCGATTTCGTCGCCGTAGGCGGTTCGATCAAGCAGCGTCCGCATCGCTTCGGTAAGGGACTCGTTCTCAGCACGCTGCCGAACGTCACTTGCCATGGTTCCGAGGTTGGTGATGCCGCGTTGAGCGGCCGGAGGAAGGTCAGCGATGGCGGCTGGATCTTTCATCACGTCCCAGACCGGAACGCCCCGTTCCACCGCCCGTTGCACGAGCAGTTTGACGGTCTTGTTGCCCAAGCCTCGCGCGGGCGTGTTGATCACACGAAGCAGCGATATCTCGTCGTTGGGTTGTTCAATCCATTTCAGGTACGCGACGATGTCTTTGACTTCGCGACGATCAAAGAAGGATTGGCTGCCCAGCATCACGTAGGGCACATTCGCTTTGCGCAGCTCTGTCTCGAACAAACGGGGCTGTTCATTGGTGCGAAACAGAATCGCGATTTCGCGCGGCTGAATGTGATCCTTTTCGATCAGCTTGGTGATTTCCTTGACGACCGACTGCGACTCCGTGATTTCGTCCTTGTGTTGTTCGATGCGAGGACGCGGTCCTTTCGGACGACTGGCGATCAGTACTTTGTCGTGCCGTTCGGTATTGAACGCGATCAGCCGGTTGGCCATCGCCAAGATTTCACCGGTGCTGCGGTAATTGTCCTCCAGGCAGACAATTTTGGCCTCCGGCCAATCGTCCTGAAAACTCAGGATGTGGGTCACATCGGCGCCGCGCCAAGCGTAGATCGACTGATCATCGTCACCGACGACACAAAGATTGCGATGACGAAGTGTGAGGTGTCGTGTGATTCGATACTGGCTTCCGTTGGTATCTTGATATTCGTCGACCAGCACGTGGTCATACTTCGCTGCTTCTTCGTCCCGAATCGCGGGATGTTCGTCGAACAGCGTCTCGGTGTGAAGTAGCAGGTCATCGAAATCCATCGCGCCACGAGCTTGCAACGCATCCTGATAGCGGCGATACCCTGCGGCGGCAAAGTGTTCGCGGTCGGTGGCGGCGACGTACGACGCCTTATCAGGTTTGATCGAGGCGTTTTTCCAACCGCCGATGATCGAAAGCATGTCGCCTGGACGAAGTGCAGTTCCTGGCAATCGCAATTCGCGTAGGATGCCACGAGCCAGTGATTCCTGATCAGCTCGATCGTAGATCGAGAACTTTGCAGGAAACCCTAGAGCCTTTGCGTGGCGGCGAAGGATCTGCACGCACTGCGCGTGAAACGTGCTGATCATGGGTTGCGGCGGTTGCTTCAGCTTCTTGGCCGCACGTCCTCCGCGTTGACGCGGCGGTCGCTTTTGCGTGCCGATCAGCTCACCGACACGCTCCTGCATCTCGCCGGCCGCCTTGTTGGTAAAGGTGACGGCCAGGATGCGGTCAGGCGCAGTCCCATTTCGGATCAGGTTTGCGATCCGAAAGGTCACCACACGAGTTTTTCCGGTACCGGCGCCTGCCAGCACCAGCATCGGGCCTTGCAAGGTCGCGACGGCCTCAGCCTGAGGCCCGTTCAATCCATGAGTTTCTGCGTTCAATCCGTTCGGCATGGGAAGCTAGAGGGAGCGGCGTTTCGTTGAATCGCGGCGAGTCTATCGCAAATCGTCTCGGTCGATCACCGGGTTGGCCGTGCCGGTTGCGATCAGGACAAGCAAGCCCTGTTGTTGACGGTTGGCGTTCATGGCGACTCGGTCAAATGGGATCCCATAACAGGCGTAGTTCCCGCTCGCCGTATCCATGACATAGACGACCGTCGAGGCCGCGGGACGGTTACTGGCACGCGGAAATTGTGCGCGACCCGTCAGCATCATGTAGCTGCCACCCTTGGCCCCGGTGCCGACCGCTTCATTGACATTGACCGAAAATCGAGCCATGAACTGCCCCATACGTGGGTAAATCACGCTGCATTGAAGCAGGCCCGAATTGTGATCAAGTACAAAAAGACCATCGGCGTCCTCGCTGACATTGCCGGTCGCGATGGAGTACTTTTCCCCCGAGATGGCGGCACTCGCATCCAGCAACGGCAGATTGTTGTGCAACGCCGCTGTTGGGCGACTATCTCGTCCAGCAAAATAGGCGGCGGTGCCGATCGAAACGACCGTAATCAGAGCAAGCAGCGGCGTAACCATGCTTTGCCACCGACAGCAGCGACCGTCCGATGCGAGTGTGGGCAGGCCTTGGTTGTCAGTCGGATGAGACATCTTGGGGCGACTCCGTGCGAGGATGAGTGGGGTGGTGGGGCAAACTCTATTCGATTTGACCTCGATGCCAAGCATGAGCATCGTGCGGCTTACGCTCTGCATCGTGACCCTACGCATCGCGTAAGGACAAGGCCACTGGATTTGGGACTCTCCAGCCCAGGTTCGCCTCTTGGGAATTGTACGCGGTCCGATTGAACTTTACGATTGCGATCTCAAAAAGACACGACACAACTTTCTGAATACTTCTCCCGCGAGGTCATCAAACAATCATGGGCATCAATGCACCCCTGAATCGCAAGCTCCGCATGGCTCTGGTTGGCGGTGGAGCCGGTTCCTTCATCGGCCGCGTCCATTCGATTGGCGCCTGTCTGGACAATCGAGCCGTGGTGACCGCCGGGGCGTTGTCGAGCAATCCGGAGCGAGCCAAGGCCTCCGCCCCCGATTACGACATTGCCGATTCCCGTGCTTACGGCAGCTACGAGGCGATGTTGGACGCCGAGAGCAAATTGCCGGAGGACGAACGCATTGACTTTGTGAGTGTCGCGACACCAAATCACACGCATTATGACGTTGCCCGCGCCGCCGTCGAAGCAGGATTCAATGTCGTCTGCGACAAGCCCCTGACATTCGATCTGGCTCAAGCGGAGGCGTTGTTGGAAACGGTCAGTGGGAGCGATGTCGTCTTTGCCGTCACGCACAACTACACCGGCTACCCAATGGTGCGTCAAGCGCGGGAAATGATCCTGGGTGGAGAGCTTGGGGAGATCAATGCGATTCGCTCCCAGTACATTCAGGGTTGGCTACGTACTTCGCTCGAGGCAGAAGATCAAAAGCAAGCCGCGTGGCGGACGGATCCATCGAAGAGTGGTGCGGCGGGCGCGTTCGGTGACATCGCCACGCACGCGTATAACTTGGGGCGCTACATGACGGGTGTCTTACCCGAGTCTGTCAGCTGCAGTCTCAAGGCGTTCGTCGAGGGCCGCCGTTTGGACGACTACGGGACGGCTGTCATTCGTTACGAAAATGGTGGACTGGGTACCGTGACTGCATCGCAAATTAGCCACGGTCGTGAGAACGATCTTGAAATCGAGGTCGACGGAACGAAAGGTTCATTGCGATGGCGGCAGGAGAGTCCCAATGAGCTCATCGTGAGACAGAACGGAAAGCCTCATCAGATTTACACCCGTGACCCCAATGCACCCCACATGAATTCGTTGGGCGCGGGGGCTTGTCGATTGCCGTCAGGGCATCCCGAAGCCTTCTTCGAAGCTTTCGGGAATGTATACGCGTCCGCTTTTGATGCGATGGTCCAACGCGCGGCCGGCGAAGACTTCGAGCGACGCGATACCGTATTTCCAAACATCTACGACGGTGTCGAGGGAATGTATTTCATTCAGCAGTGTGTCGAAAGCAGCGTTCAGGATGCCGCTTGGTTGCCACTCAAGCACGAAGTGGCACGCCGTTAAACGGAATCGTTTTTCGATACTAGCCGAACGGTGCATTTGAATTGCATCGCTGGAACCGATCGCGAGTTGCGATTGATTGCATGACGCTCCCGTCGCTCCGTGCCAAGCGATCAGCAGCTCACGAGAGTTCTTCGTGAGCTGCGTGCGTTGTCAGTCAGGGAGTCGGTCAGGATGTTGGGTTGTGTCCTCGGGGCGGTTTGCATGCTAGGCCTTTTGGTGCGGCCGAGCGGGGATTCAGCCGTTCGAATTCGCTGTGCGGTAAGGCTGGCTTAGGCGTTCCCGCTCCAGCGGGTCGGTTGTAGGGCTTGGCCGGTTTACGTCGTGCCACCGTGCGTCAGGGGTCTCTTCAGAGGCCTTCTCTTTGGAGGCTCTCTCCGAAAAACGGCCAGATTGTTAGAACCAAGAGACGTTCCCTGTGTTCGGAGTGTCTATGATTGGAGGGTCGGCAGAATGTCTTCTCGACATTCCATTCCTCCAATGATGCGTATGGCGATGGCAAACGCAGAAATCGAAACCGGCACGGGGCAAGTCGAACCGCGTTTGCCCGAGTCGCTTCTCGCAAAGGTCACGGAGATCTCGTGGTCGTCTACCACTGACGGCTTCCTGACTTCGATGCATCCGGCTGCTCGCAACCTTTATGGTTGTTCGGCAGAGGATCTGATCGCAAACCCTGAATTGCGTATCGATGCCATTCATCCGGATGATCGGCATCGCGTTCAGCAAACGCTAGCCGAGTTGCCGGAGCAGGGGACTGCCGAGTACGAATACCGTCTGGTCGTCGGCGACAAGCAGATTCAACGCGTCCAAGAGCAGGTTCATTACGAACCTGGTACCACGTCTAGCGATGGCGCCGACAATGGAAGATCGGAATCGGGTGACTCAAGCGACGGTCAGGCATCCATCTTCGGGTTGACTCGACTTGTGGTGGAGCGTCGCAATCTGGAGACAGCACTGCGTGATGCCGAGGCCGTTTACCATTCGCTCGTAGAGAGCTTGCCACTGAGTGTGTTGCGAAAAGACTCGCGGGGTCGCATCCAGTACGCCAACGCTCAGGCATGTGAACAGATCGGCATGGCGGTGTCGGACTTGATCGGGAAGACAGACTTCGATCTCTTTCCCGCCGAGTTGGCGAAAAAATACATGGCTGATGATCGCGAGGTCATGCAGTCAGGAAAGCTGCATCATGATGTCGAGCGTCATCAGGCAGGCGATGGGCAAATCCACGTCGAGGTATGGAAGGCTCCCGTTCACAGCGCCCGCGGCGAGGTGGTCGGCATTCAAGTGATGTTTTGGGATGTGAGTGACCAGAAGGATGCCGAGCATCAGGTCGAGTTTGAGAAGTTTCTGCTGGCAACCTTGTTGGAGACCGTCCCCGACTCCGTTTACTTCAAAGACTCGGACAGTCGTTTCATTCGATTGAGTCGCAGTTGCGCACGCAAGTTTGGCTTGGATGACCCGAGAGAAGCCATTGGGAAATCAGACGCTGATTTCTTTTCTCTCGAGCACTCTCGCAAGGCGCTCTCGGATGAACGGAAGATCATGGAATCGGGTGAGCCGATTCTGGCTGAGATTGAGCATGAGACGTACGAAGATAAGACCGAGGGCTGGTGCAGTACCACCAAGGTTCCTCTCAAGGATAAGAAAGGGAAAGTGATCGGGACGTTCGGCATCTCTCGCGACGTCACTGAACAAAAGAAGGCTGAGCAAGAACTTGGTCGGGAGCGTGACCTGCTAAAAACGATCATCGACAACGTGCCTGACTTGATCTACGTGAAAGATCGCGCGGGACGCTTCGTGACGGCCAACGCGGCGTTATTGAATCTGTTGAAGTTGGTTAGCACCGACGATCTGATCGGCAAGACCGACTACGATTTTTCACCGCCGGAATTGGCATGCAATTACGTTGCGGACGATCAGATCGTGATGCGAAATTGCGAACCGTTGCTCGATCGTGAAGAGTCCCACCGATCGGATGCCGGGGAGCCCATTTGTCTGTTGACGACCAAAGTCCCTCTAGAGGACGAAGAGGGTGTTGTGAACGGCGTGGTTGGCATTGGCCACGATATCACGGAGCGGAAGAAGGCGGATCAGGAGATCCTGCATGCAAAGGAAATTGCCGACAAAGCGAATCGAGCGAAGAGTGATTTCCTGGCAAATATGAGTCATGAAATTCGTACGCCAATGAATGCCATCATCGGGATGACGGATTTGGTGCTCGATACTCAGTTGGATGCAACGCAGCGCACGTTCCTGTCGATGGTGCAGGAATCGGGAGAAGCGTTACTCAGCGTGATCAACGACATCCTTGACTTCTCGAAGATCGAAGCTGGCAAGCTCGATATCGAGCGTCGAGTGTTTGATATTCGTGAGAGCCTTGGCGACACGATGAAGACACTCGGTTTGAAAGCGCACCTGAAGTCATTGGAGCTTGCCTTCCGCGTCGATCCTCACGTGCCTCGTTACGTGGTCGGTGATGTGGGGCGTTTGCGGCAGGTCTTGGTGAACTTAGTCGGAAATTCGATCAAGTTCACGGATCGTGGTGAAGTGGTTGTTGAAGTCACCGATCTTCCGGCAACGCAGGACGAAGTGCTGCTGGAGATTTCCGTTCGAGACACGGGCATTGGAATTCCCGAAGAAAAATGCAAAACGATATTCAACGAGTTTGAGCAGGCCGACACTTCCACCACTCGGCGTTTCGGTGGCACTGGGCTTGGGTTAGCGATTGCGTCCCGCCTTGTAAAACTGATGGGCGGAGACATTCGAGTCTCCAGTATGCTCGATTCCGGCAGCGAATTTGCCTTTCAAGTCGCACTCGGCCGAGCGCCCGAGGGAATCGAAGAGCAGCAGGGAAGAGGTGTCGTCGTGGTGGGTGGCACGCGTGTGCTTGTGGTCGACGACAATGAAACCAATCTGATGATTCTGAACGAGATGCTTTCCAACTGGGGCATGATTCCCCAGATGGCCAACTCAGGCGATCTTGCACTGGATAAGTTGCGAGAGGGAAAAAGGACGGGAGAGCCATTCTCGCTGACCGTTTCGGATGTCAACATGCCGGAAATGAGTGGCTACGACTTTGTCGAGCAACTTCGCGCCGATGAGGACATCAAGGATGTGCAGGTCGTGATCCTGACCAGTGGCGGGCGTGATGGAGACAGCACGCTTCGTGATCGCTTGGGGATTTCCGAGAGATTGATGAAACCCGTCAAGCAATCCGAGTTGTTTGATGCGATCGTGCGTTCGCTTGGCGTGACCGCGCCGGAAGACATCAACGTTCCGTATGTGGCTGAGAACGAACCGGATCTTGGTCAGCTGCGAGTTTTGTTGGCCGAAGACAATATCATCAATCAAAAGTTGGCCATTGGCGTACTGTCGAAGTACGGCCATGAAGTGACCGTCGCCAATGATGGTCAGGAAGCCGTGGAGGCTCTGCAGGAGGACGAATTCGACGTCGTCCTCATGGATGTGCAAATGCCAGTCATGGACGGATTTGAAGCGACCAAAACGATTCGCGAACGCGACTTCGACACAGGCCAGCACACGCCAATCATTGCGATGACCGCGCATGCGATGAAGGGAGATCGAGAAAAATGTCTGGCCGCGGGGATGGACGAATACGTCGCGAAGCCGATTCGTATCGCAGTGCTCCGCGAGAAACTTGCGCTCGTGCTGGGAATCAGTGAGGGGGGCACGGTCGGCGATGCCGCGACCGGGGATGACGCGATGTCTGAGAGCGTCAGTGGCGAAGGATCACAGCGCGAAGTTGAGTTGCCGTTGAATCCGGCCGAGACGAACGCTCCCGAATCGAAACAAGCATGGGATGACGTGGCGGCCAAGGCGGAAGAAAACAGCGCGTCGTCCGAGGATCTGGATTCGGAATCCCAGGTTACGAACGCTCCGTCGGGACAGAGTGAGTCTTCGGCGGATCAGAAGCATGACCAAGATTACCTCGCGATCGATTGGAAACGAGCCAAGCAAACGGTCGGCGGTGATGAAAGCCTCTTGAAGGAGCTTCTCGGCGTTTACCTAGGCGAAACAGACAGCTTGCTCATCGAGATTCGTCGGGCGATGGACGATGACGATCAACGAACGTTGCAGAGGGCAGCCCATACACTCAAGGGTGCTTCTCTTTCGGTAGGGGCAATCGAAGCTTCGGAGGTGGCTCAGCAACTGGAGGATCGGTTGTCTGGTCGGACCGAGGGTACATCGCGAGAAATGTTTGAGCAGCTGCGGGATGCAATTGACCGCGTTGCGAT
>JBPCVD010000126.1:0-9334 GCA_051010815.1 Rubripirellula sp. | reverse complement strand
CGGGATAGAGGTACGAATCGACGTCCGCCTTATCCTCGGCACCGATCGCATCCACTAAACGGCGATAGTTATCGGGGCGATAGTCCTCGGCGAAGTCATGGATCTGCAGCAGCAATCGCCACCCCTGCTCGGCCAATCGGCGAATGACGGCGGGCGCGGCTGTGTTCTTGCCCAAGCTATGGTTGTGCCAATGAAGAACGGCTTGCTGATTCGAAACGCCTAGTTCGATCAGTCTGCAACACAACTGATGGGTGATCCGATCACGGCGCGACGACAAGTCGGCCGCCGAATAGCCCGCTGTGTCATAATCGAAATCATCGAGCGTCACCAAATCCACGCACTTCCGGGTCTCTTCGGAAAGCCCAGACTGCCGAGGTCCCGACACCAGTACGATGCGTTCAACCTCATCGTTGTTGCGAAGCGAACGCACGTGGTTTTCGACCACTTGCGTGACACCGCCTCGCTCAAAGTGGCAATGAAGAATGACGACAATCACTGGAGATTCGATCCGCGGGTACGTTGATCCTCGAACGCAGACAGGATTCTAGCCCAGGACCGTCGTAGTGCCGACCACATCAAGCAAACGCATCACGTAAGAATCTCACCAATCGATGGAACAGAGATGCGGGGCGGACGTGCACTCTCGCTTGCCCCGTTAATCGCACGGGAAGAGGCGTGACGGTCGGCTCCAAATCTACACGGACCTGATAGAAAGGTCGCGAGGCCCGATTCGTCATTGGCACCTCGATCATCCCGACGCGTCCGAGCTCATCAGGAATCTCTTCGCTTGGTGTCGCTGCCACCTCGGAAACGCGACCTCTCACATCGCCTGATTCATAGTCAGCCAGCAAGAGGGTGACACGCTGCCCCGCTTGCACCAATTCGATGTCCTGCTGACGAATGTACAAAACGGCTTCCCGATCGCGGGCATCACCAATCACGCACACAGGCGTTCCTTCGTTTAGCCAGGCACCCTGGTTGCGAGCGTCGAGTGGTGTTCCCTGCCAATAAGTCGGCTCGCGGTCATCCGAGAAGGCATCAGCTCTCTCAGAAGCCGAAAATACTCGCCCAGATTGAGGCGCATGCAACACCAACTGCCCCGCTACCCGTTCTTGCAGTCGCAAGTGTTCAGTAGCCTCCTTAAGTGATCGCTCTACCTCAGGTATCTGAGACGAGGCTTCGCGACTCTCGTTCCGACGGCGTTTCAAGCCTTGCAAACGTGATTCCAAAACATCACGCTCCGAGCGTCCGCGCAACAACTCGAGGTCCATCTTCGGATTGACCAAGCTCACCAGCATCTGCCCGGCTTGAACGTCACTACCATTCGCGACGGCTTCCCGCAGACGACCGCCATTGGTCACGTACACCGGCGTCGCGTTGGAAGGCTGAACGGTCATCCAAGCGACCGTGCTTCTCGGTAGCGGTACCATCCCAATGACCATCACCGCAGCGGCACACAATCCGGTGACCAAAAGCGGGCGTCGCATGGAAAGTCGTCCACGGCGGGCTGCTTGATGAGGCGGCGCAAGAATACTCTTCGCACCTTTGATTAGGAACATTGACATCGCTGTCAACGCGAGCAGTCCAACAGGCCCGCCCATCTCGCGCCGCTCCGCAAAACGATAGATCATCAAGAGGATCAGCGAGTAAATCGCCAACCGATAAAGAAGACTTGCGATCGAGTAAAACGCCAGCAGAAGGTTACGTCGCGAGAGATACAACGAGGGCGATAGCGGCGAGGCCCAGACGAGTCGGCGAAGCCAACCATTGAGAACGCCACTCGCTTCGCCTGCCAAATTTGGAACACCGACACAGTCCGACAAGATGTAGTAGCCATCATATCTCAGCAACGGATTGCCGTTAAAAACCACGGTCGTTACCGAACAGACGACCATCACCACCACACACAAATCCCGCAACGGTCCTTCGACAGTCATCATCCAAAGCAGTGCGGCCAGGGACGCGAGCGTCAATTCCGCAATCATCCCTGCGGCGGAGACAAGCACCCGTTGCCATCGCCTTGGCAGCATCCAAGCGTCGGACACGTCGCAGTACAAGCAAGGAACGCCCACCAGCAACATCACGCCTATCTCCCGACACTCGCCCCCAAAACGCTTGCAGGCGGTCGCATGAGCTAGTTCATGAACAACCTTTGTTGCTGACAAGACGCCGATCAGCATCCAGACTCCGGCGCCCGTCTGAAAATGGCTCGTTGCGATCGAAAGTTGTTGCGTGACAGATTCCATGTTACGAGCGACCACGAAGGCGGCGATGAACATGATCGCAATCGCCAGCAACAATGCTTGTGGCGTGAAGATCGGCCTCACGAATGGGCTAATCTGATCCAAGAACCGATCTGGATTCCAGCCCGGCAATCGCACCGCAAGCGGATTGCTCCACCAACGTTTTTCAGCCGACTGCTCATTCGCACCTGAATGCGTTGATGTCCGGGCTTCGATCAATCCTCGCCCATCAACAAGAAGCAGTCCTTTCTTTCTGGCATCGGCAAAAAATCGCACCAACGATTCGACCGATATGTACTGTGGCGCAAATCGACTTTGACATTCCGAGGCGATCTGAGAGAGAGACCGCTTGCCATTTGCTAACCGAAGAATCTGGTGTTCCTGCTCATTAAAATACGAGAACGCGCGAGACAATGGATCCTTGATGACCCACATCGGCTCTCGTCCCATCCATACGCGGCGTTGCACCAGATCAGGCCGCAACAGTAGCTCAGGCGAATTCGCGGTCACGGCATCAGTCTCAAACTCAACCGCATGCCCGGCAGGATTTCGAGATCCGGGTTGTCGAACTCAACCCAAATGCGGACTTGCCCATTGATCGGGTCAATTTCAGGACTGATAAATGCGATGACGCCCTCGCGTTCAATGACGCCTTGTACACCGCGTTGAATCGTCAATGCGACTGGTTGCTCGGACCGCAGCGAACCAATTTTATCCGCTTCAAGGAATCCTTCCGCCCGGAGTCGGTTCAAACGAATCACACGAATCACGGGATCCCCCGCGTTCACCCAGTCTCCTCGATTTCGAAATCGTTCCACGACAACGCCATCGAAGGGGGACAGGATCCTTTGTTGCTCGGTCGCCAACGTCGCCAGCTTCATCTGCTGTCGTTGCAACTCAACCTCAAAGGCCTGCACGCGTTGCTTCGCCTCGGCTTGCGCAACCTCGATCGTCAAACGTTCGATTCCCAACTGGTGCCCGCTCGCTACCTCCGCCTCAGCTTTGGCCTCCAGTGCGGCGATCCGGCGTTCGAAACCGGCTTGCTCGGTTTCCAGGGAAGTTCGTTCGTACGCGAAACGAAGCCCATCAATTTCGGACTGAGACACGCTATCGACGAATTCTTGTCTCGCCCGTGACGCCCGATCCAATTCATTCTTGGCGACCCGCTCCGCCTTCTGCGACGCCAACACCCTCACTTCATTGGAAGCCTTGCGTTCAGCAATCTCTCTTTTGAACTCATGCTCTTTCGCCAACTGTCGCTGCTCGTCGAGCTTCTTCTTCGCCAAATCCTCTTCCATTCCGTGTTCCGCGTTCTCCGTTGCAATTGCAAGCTGGGTTCGAGCTTGCGACTCGAGCAGTTGCGATTTGCGATCGTCCAGCTTCGCCAGCGGCGAACCAAACGACACGGACTCTCCCTCTTTGACTGAGATATCCGCGATCACACCACTTTGGGACGCCGGAACATCCACTGCGTCAATGAGTACGACGACCATCTCGTCAACGAGAATCGAATCTTCGCCCTGAGCGGTCGCGTGAAGCATCGCAACTACCGCAAGGCCAAAGGTCAGGGTTACTGGCTTGATCATGTGCATGACTTCGTACGACGTGGGGCTAGAACCAATGACTGCTGCGATACCACTCTACCAGGCTTCTCAGTCCGACGAATCCAAGCGGGTACTTTCCACAATGAACCTGTGCTATCACCGTTGCGCCGGCGCGTAATTCCGCGTCAATCTGAGCATCCATTTCGAAAGTCGCTCGCACCATCGACTGCCCGGTGGCATCCAGATGGGCGACGTCTGATACGTCTTCGATCACACCATCAAAGACAGCCGTCGGATCGGATCGCAACCGAAACTCGCAAATGCAAGGTTCATCGCGATGCTCGTCCAGAACGTAGTTGACGTTCTTCTCTGGAATGTCCAGTTCGACCGTCCATCCTTCGTGCTCCGATAGGACATCCAATAGATACTGCCCGTGCGTCACAGGACGCGACTGCAACGATTGCTGTAGGTCCCATCGGTCCACCGTTCCCTCCAATGGGCTTACAACGCTCAAATCAGCTTGCTGCTGCTTCAGCAATTCAAGTTGCGACTCCAAGCCCTCAATCTCCTGACGAATGACCTGTTCATCCGCGGCAACCATCGTTTCGCTGTCACGTCTTCCCGTAGAGGAACCTCGTGAACGCATCGCCATCAAGGAAGCCAGACGTGTTCGCGAGGTGGCCAAGTTGCCTTCGACCGTGCGGCGCTCAAGTTCGAGCGGAGGACTTCTCAACAACACCAACAGCTCACCCTCCAGCACACTCTGGCCATTCTGAACGGGTATCTCGGCCACAATCCCGTCGACCGGCGCAAACAAACGACGTTGCTCCGTCGCCACGAGACGTCCCTCCGCGGGAAGTTTCAATTCGACGGGGATAAAACAAGCAGCCAACACGATCGCGGCGAGAGCTACGCCAACCCACAACAACACTTTACGGTTGTGCGAGCTGGTCATCCGGCTCACTAGGAAGCCCCAGCCCGCGTCCTCACGTCGCACAGCTCCTCGAATCGCTTCCTCCAGCGGTTGCCGCAACGTGCCCACTTTGGCTTCAACGCGATCCTCGCCATCGACGGAGCCGTGAAATTGCTCGAGTACAAAGGCAGCCACAGAGGCTCCGCGTTCTTCATCGCTGACTGACCGAATGCTAATCTCTCGGCTGCCCGACTGATGAAAGTAGGATTCAAGGGCATCGGAAAGATCCGAATCAAGCTCGACTTCCGTGCCAACGCGATAATTGAATTCGGATCGATTGCGCAACGCGATCTCGACCAGTCGCTCAAGCAACCGCACTTGCCGGGCACGACGCTCGATTTTTTGCTGCGTCGACGTGGCGATCAATCGATATCTCGTTCCGCGGCAGTGCAGCAAACTGACACGATCAAGACCACTCGCAGGTGCCACGGTCGCGGCAATCGACGCGAACGAATCGGTCAGCCCGACGCCCTCATTCAAGTGACGTATCAACCCGTCGCGGTCCTGGCGTGTGTCCACGCGACTGCGTAACTCGGAAAGCTCTTCGCGCATCACGACCGGAGCAGTCAGGTCCAGCAACACCTCGGTCAGATCACCCAAGGGTTCTCGCAGCGAGAACTCCACATCGCCATCAAATTGCAGATCCATCTGCAAGCATCGATCCGATTGAAGCCGTTCAAACGCAACCAAACGTGTGCCAGACTCGCAATCCAACCAACGACTATGGGCGGAATAGTTGTCTGACTCTGCCGCGTCCCGTTGGAGCGAATTCGACTCGCGATCGACTCGCGGATCGTCGGCGTGCAATACGACGCCGCTGCGAGCCAAAACGGAGCAATGCTTGGCATCGGCAAGCGTGAGCGACACGGACGAGGCACGCGTCGTCAGACGCAAACCATTGACCAGGTCATCATAAAATTCTCGCGGAATCGAATTGGACCGGGCAGCTTGCTCCACGCGTTCCACCAGCGCCTCGGCGTCCCGCCACACGTTTCCGGGTCTGTGTTGCAAATCGGACATGGACTCGTCTGGAACAGATTCACGAGACAAACGGACGAATAGTCCACCTAGTTTAACCAATGCATGCCAAATCCCTCGGCGCGAGTTCGTGTTTCACGGCGTTCTTGACCAGTCGGAACGAATTCGGAGGTTTTGATTGGATCGGAAGCGTTCGTTTGTACGAAAAATCCCGATAGTGCGCCCTATGACGACCGTGCGGATGATCGCTGTGGGTACGCTCCCAATGCAACCTGAGCCAATCGTGGATTCACGGTGAACCGAATTAGCCTACCGTCGAAACAACCTCGAGACTCACGGATCACCGTGAGCCTTCTTCTTTGCGCGTTGGTCATTGCCAGCGTCGCGGGATGCCGTTCCTATCGCAACCTGCCCGAGACGGTTTGCAATCGCACCGAATGCATTGACGCGTTGATGTGCGAAGTCGACGCAGGAGCCCCAGCCGAGCGATTGCCGCCCATCCCGCTGCAACCGATCACGCTGAAACGGCCGGAAGACTTCGATTCGGTCGTGTATCGCAACATGACGCTGGAAGAGGCAATTCACCTAGCTCTGGAAAACGGTGAAGTGCTGAGACAACTCGGCGGAACGATCCTGACCGACCCGCAGCAGATCCTGACCGAGCAAACGATTCCTTTGGCGGAAACCGATCCCCAATCGGGCATCGAAGCCGCCTTGTCGGCGTTTGACGCGCAGTTGTACGCCTTTGGAAAATGGCAAAACAACGACCGACGTTTCAACAACCGATTCTTCGGTGGCGGCTCGACATCGTTTAAGCAAGACACGCATGACTATGTACTTCAAATGTCGAAGTACACCGCGACCGGAGCGCAGATTGCGCTTCGAAGTATCACCGACTACGATGCGAACAATGCGACTGGAAACTTGACGCCGAGCGCTTGGCAGACGCAAATTCACGCCGAGATGCGACAACCGCTGATGCAAGGTGGCGGCCTGACGTTTAACCGGATCGCTGGTCCTGGGGCTGAACCCGGGATCTACAATGGCGTGCTGATCGCAAAGGTGAACAATGATCTGACATCTGCGGAGTTCCGGCAACAACTTCGTGACTATGTCAGTGACGTCATCACGGCCTACTGGAATCTGTACTTTGCTTATCGAGATCTCGATTCCAAACGGGATGCTCTCGAACGAAGCCAAACCACATGGCAGAGCTTTCAAGCACAAAAAACGAGCAATCGTCGGTCTGGCTCTGACGAAGCGATGGCGCGAGAGCAATATTATCGCTTCAAGTCGGAGGTCAACGATGCGATTTCCAGTCGCACGGGTGTCCAGGCCCGAGAGAGGGACCTTCGACTCCTGATCGGAATTCAAATCACCGATGGATCTTTGATCCGGCCGGCAGATGAGCCGAACGAGGCGCCGCTGGTGTTCGACTGGGACTCCATCTCGATAGAAGCGATTCAGTTGCGAAGCGAACTCCAACAAACGCGTCTGCTTGTAAAACGCAGTGAGATGGAACTGTTGGCGGCAAAGAACTTCTTAATGCCGGAACTTGATCTCGTTTCCATCTATCGCATCCGTGGCCTCGACAAGCACCTGGCCGGCAACAACAGTGCCTTCAAGGAACTGGCAACGACCGACTATCAGGAATACGAGGCGAGTTTGGAGCTACGACTACCCGTCGGGTTCCGCCAGGCACACGCCGCTGTTCGAAACGCAAGGTTCGTAGTCGCCCGACAACAGACTCTGCTACGCGAACAGGAGCGTCGAATTCTACGAGACTTGACCAATGAAGTCGTCGAATGTGATCGTGCATACGCACAGATGCAAACCAACATGAATCGTTACTTGGCGGCGACGGACGCGTTGGAAGCGATGGAGGCCAATCGTCGAGTTGGGCTGCCAATCAGCCTGGTGGAGTTGCTAGACGCTCAACGTCGAGCGAGTGAAGCTCAGAGCAAGTACTACTTGTCGCTCGCTCAATACGCCATTTCCACCAAGGACGTGCAGTTTCAGAAAGGGACCTTGCTGCACGCGACCCAGCTCATGATTCTCGACCAACCGTCGCCATCACCTACGCTGCAAGAAGTCATTTTGGAGTCCACTGAAATCGATCTCCCTGCTCCATTGGAAACCGGTGATCCACCGTCCAATTGAGGGAGCGGCGTTTGCTTTGGAACGCTTGGCGACCCTCTCGAGAGGATGTTTCGGCCGATTCAATTCTGACTCCTTTTTCGCGTTACCGATTGCTTTGGCGAAGCTGGCAAGGAAGGCAGGCAACAAACTAGTTGTGAAAGCCTGTGGGGATATCTTCGATTGCTGCTGGGAAAGTCGACCTAACGATTTGGTCTGACTTTCCAGGTCACTTGTCCACTGCTTAGACTTGAGGGGACTCCTCACCACAAATGTCTACGATTGGCCGCTCGCCTGATGACTACTGACACCCTCCTTCGCCGATGTCATGACCTCGTCGGCTCTGCTCTGGAAAGCGACAACGACGCCGATTCTCTGATTGGTTTTTTTCAGTCATTTCGACCCGATGGGATGGCTCTGACGGGGCTTTATGAGGATTTGGATGTCGGCGATTTGGACGTGGGGGACCAGTTGCAGTCGCGGCTCGAGGCTCTCTATCTGGCTGCGGGAAACGATCGACGGCCCCAGGGTGGAAGAGACGCCTACTTCGTCGTTCGCAATCCGGTGTCTCTCGATCCAGTGTTGGCCGAAACACACGGCAAGAATTGGTTGTCGGGAGTTCAAGCGCTGGCGGCCTCCCTCGGCCACGTCGAAATCGCCGCACTCCTCGATCCGCTGCCCTCGATTCGGGTTTTGGAGGGGATTCCCCCCAAGCATCCGAAGCTAGATCTCGATAAGTCCGATTTGCTGGTCGGCGTCCGTGAGGAATCGGCCTCTCTGGTCGAGCAGATCGACGCGGGACCTTTCGCGCCGCTGCTCCGTCCGGCCTACTACTTCACCGCGTGCGACGCGATGCTGCGCGATTACCTGATGTGGCCTCTGTACGCGAAGGCATCCGGCTTGCAGGATCCGCTGGCTCCCTATTTTGAGCTGTGGCGTCATGGCGTGAAGTATCGGATCTTCGGCGAAACTCAAGTCGATTTGTATCTTCCGCGACAACAAGCGTAGGGTCTCAGGTAAACTTTGGGTCCAGCCCGACTTACCCGCCTATCTGAGAGTTGTATGCCACGCCCATTTCTTTGCTTGCTGTTTGCATCTTTGTGCCTGCCGAGCACGGTCACGTTCGCCGAAGATGAGCAACCGAACATTGTTTTCATTTTTGCGGATGACCAGTGCTTTGAGACGATTCGTGAGCTTGGCAACGAAGAAATCGAAACGCCAAATCTGGATCGACTCGTTCGTCGTGGGACGACCTTCACGCACGCTTTCAATATGGGTTCGTGGAGTGGAGCCGTTTGTGTCGCCAGCCGCACGATGTTGAATTCGGGGCGGTTCGTTTGGAACGCAAACGCGATTCACAACCAATCCGAACGGGAACGCCAGCAAGGACGTTGGTGGAGCGAATACATGAAGGACGCTGGCTATCGCACCTACATGACGGGGAAGTGGCACTGCAAGGC
>JBPCVD010000125.1:0-16313 GCA_051010815.1 Rubripirellula sp. | reverse complement strand
CGTGCGTAGTAGAAGGCGAGCGGAATGCAAATCAAGAATGAGCAGAGAGCGAAGATGGAGTAGTTCGGGTTCTTGAAAAGACTGACGGCGTCCAATCCCAGAACTCGCGAAAAACTGATCGGTTGGTCGCGACCCTGGGGAGGCGATGCGGGCAACGTGAAGCTGTAGACCCCGTAGATGATGCTCACCACCGCGGCAAGCTTCAGGGGCAAGCTCGTCTTGGCCGCAGCCAAGACGCCGGTCTCTGGGTTGACGAGGGCTTCGTCGATCGGAACGTTGGTCGCCGCCGCAAAGTCGAGGAGCAGGTTCGGTAAGAACGGGATGTCGAAGATCCCAAATAGTGATTGCGAAACGACAAGTCCGGAGACGATCCAACCAATCGTTCCCCAAAGACGAATTTGCGGAAACTCACGTTCGATCGAATTGACGTTTTGAAAAGTGATTGCGTTGACGAGTGCCAGCGTTGGCATGTAGCAAAGAAAGAACGCCAGCATGCCCCAGAAGAAAACGTCTGGCGACTCGGTAATGGAGCTACACCACCAAAGAATGCCGCCTCCGAGCAGATGAAGGACAGCGTTGACTCGTTCCTTGTTGAAAAGGCGATCGGCCACGAATCCGACGATTAGCGGCGCGAAGACGGCGGCCCAGGTTTGCGTCGCATAGGCGCTGCCAATGATTGAATTGAGCGTGCCTTTCTCTTCGTACTCGGCAAAGATCACGCCCAGATAAGTGCCCATCGTCACAAAGAACGCACCCCAGACGAAGAACTGGAGGAACATCATGATGCTCAAGCGAATACGGATCGACATCTACACGATTCCCTGTGATCTGGGTGCCTGTGGAAGGGTGAACGCACTCGCCCGTGGTGACAAACGAAGTGCACGAACGCCGCGCGGTCGCCAGTGACTTAGGGAGCGCTTGCTCCCATGTGACTCACCGCCAGAAGCCACCCGTGATGGTGGTATGCCATCGTGAGGGGAGAGCCATGAGGGTGTTTGAATCCCGACGCTGATCGATCGTCGGCAAGATTCTACTCTAGATCTTTGAGCACCTGTTGTGCCGACAGCGGTTCAATCTCAGGAAGAGGGCTGTCGTCACGGGCAAAGAACATCAGGTGCTGCCATGGCAATGCGTTGTATTCGCGTACCAATTTGAATCCGTTGGCGGAGTACTCTTTCATGATCTGAGTCTTCGACATCTTGTGCAGCGGCTTGATTGGAACCTCGGGATCTTCCTCACGGTATTCCAACAACGCGACGACACCCTCAGGTTTGAGCGAACGTCGGATTCCCCAGAGCATGGACTCAGGGTGCGAGAACTCGTGATACACGTCGACCATCAACAACAGGTCAACGACACCAGTCGGCAGATTTGGATCGTCGACCTTGCCAAGGACCGGCTGGATGTTATTGAGCTTCAGACGTGCCGATCGAACTCGCAGTTTCTGCAGCATTTCACGTTGGATATCAACGGCGAGCACTTTGCCTTCGTCACCCACGTCGCGTGCCATCGGCAGCGTCCAATAGCCGTTGCCGCAGCCAAGATCGCAAACGGTCATCCCCTCGCTCAGTTTGAGTTGTTTGAAGGACTCCGAAGCTCGCTCTTCCTCGTCTCGTTCCGGTCGGATCAGCCAGGAAGCGCCCAAGTGAGACATCGGCTTGGCGAGCACGCGGCCGAGATACGTCTTCCGTGCTTCCTCTTGCGGGCGCGGTCGATCGCTGGCTGGCTCATCATTGGAAGCTTTGCCGTTGGAGTCCGCGTCGGGCTGAGCCTTGGGATCGTCACTCGCGTTTCCGGAATCGACAGATTCCTTCACCGTTTGTTCGGCATCGGGTGTCGCCGGTTCCTGCGACATGGCAGGTGTCCCAGAGAACGATGCCAAGACAAGGCACGCAATGATCGCGATCGGGGCGAAGATGAAAGAGGGGGATGCAAGACGAACACTCGCGGACCGCGGCCTCACGGCGCCGCATTCAAGCTGTTCCGTCTTCGTCCTTTGCCGCGAATTCGAATTCTGGCTCAAACGCATCATTGAAGTCATAGACGTCATCGAAGTCCTCTCGGCGATCGGAGTCGCTTTTTCGCATCTGTTCAATTCGGATCAGATTGTAAACCAACTCGCCGAAATCACTCGTGCTGTGAATCCCCCAACTACCGAGCACCATCTTGGCCAAGTATCCGAACTGATCGATTGCGTATAGCCGACACGCCTCGCACAGTTGCTGGCCGGTGACATGCCGTGGGCCTGTCTTTTCGCCGGACTCGTCCTCTTCCAGTTCGCCGATCAGGTGCTCGTGTGCGTACTGCAGCGACTCGCGGATGAATTGATAGGCTTCCAGCTTGTACCGCTCGTCCTCTGTCAGTAAATCTCGCATCGCCTGCAATGGAGACTTCATTGGTGACTCGACTTTTGGGCTGGTGTGTGAAATGGGTTTGGATGGTGGGGATCAAATCGGAGCTCGTGTGAACCGGAGTGCGAAAGAGGTTGGCTTGTGCCAATCTTCCACGCCCGCTTCGTTCGTGCGGCTACTTCGTCACTGTGGCTACTTCGTTCCTGCGGGCGGGTCCGCTTTTGGTTTCTTGGGTTTGCCCTGCCTCGACCTTGTCTGGTTGTCGCCCCTCGACGTTACCTGAATGACTTCGTCTCCGCCAATCATGATCCTGCGATGGTCTTCCGTCTTGACCGTCAACTGCTGCGAGAGAATGTCCTGGGCGATGACGGTCACGCTGCCGTCACGCGTCAGAACTACACTCCCCGGTGGAGGTAACTCCTTGGCCAGCGCCTCGTATGTCTCAAACTCGTAACGTAAGCAGCATTTCAATCGCCCGCAACGACCCGAAATTTTCGACGGGTCCAGGGTCGCCTTCTGCAGCTTCGCCATCTTCATGGACACAGGTGGCATTTTGCTGAGAAAATTGGCACAGCAAATAGGTTGGCCACAGTCACCGTAGTCGGCTAGCAACTTGGCTTCGTCACGCACACCAATCTGCCGCATTTCGATCCGCGTCTGAAACTGTTTGGCCAGGTCGCGTACCAGTTGGCGAAAATCGACACGCCCATCGGCCAGGAAATAGACGACGATTCGCTCCCCACCAAGGATTCGTTCGACGTCGACTAGTTCCATCTTTAGCCTCAACGCGTCAACGCAACGCTGGCAAATCAACAGATCGTTGTGAGTCTCCGTCGAGAGATGCCGCCATTGGGATCGATCGTCCTCGCTGACGCGACGTAGGATTCGGCCTTCGGTTGGCTCCTCAATTGATGCCAAAGCGACCGGTGTCGATTCGCAGAGAACGGTGCCAATTTCGGTCCCGCGGCTCGACCGTGTGACGACCTCGTCCCCGTAGCGGTACGGCTGGCGAGCAGTCATCACACCCAGGAAACGCATGGAACCGAAACGGACGACATACTCGAGCGGCCGATTGGGATCTTCCTTGGCGGAACCGTCCGCGACCTCGAGGTTACTCATCCTTCTTCTCGTCGTCCGCTTTCACATCCGGCTCTGCGTCGGCCTTCGCATCTTGCTTGGCGGGGGCCTCGGGCTTGTCAGCGGCGGCTTTCTCTTTCGCAGGAGCTTCTTTTGCAGACGCTTTGTCGGACTTCTTTTCAGCTGGTTTGGCTTTGTCGTCTTTCGCTTTGTCAGCGTTCGCCTTTTTGGCGTCGGCTTTGTCCTCCGTTTTCGGTGCATCCGTTTTTGGTGCATCCGTTTTTGGTGCATCCGTTTTCGTTTCGGGCTTCTTCTCTGTTGCCGCCTCCTTCTTCATCTCTTTGTCAGCCGCGGCCGGTTTCTCTTCTGCAGCTGGCTTCTCTTCTGCAGCTGGCTTCGCAGCAGGGGCGGGTTCGGTCCATTTCCAGGAGCGTCCGGCGATGACGATTCCATCCTTCCGCGTTCCAGCAAACAGTTGTCCGTCACCGTTCCAGCAGAGCGACCAGACACCGCTGGCCGCTTTCATCGAATCGGTACCTCCCGTTGTCGGGAAATGCAATTTGCCACCGACCTCTGCTGCCGCGACTTGTCCGGAGGGGGACACGGCGAGTTGTGTGATCCAGTCGCTGCCCTTGGCAATGCTCTCCGCCTTGGCGTCGGCTTTGGGTTCGGCGCGGTACAGATTGCGGTCACTGCTTCCGACGAGGATTCCCGTTCCATCGTCGACATAGGCGACACACCAAGCGGTCTCCTCGCAGACTTCGACTTTTCCCTGAGGCTCTAAGCTCGGCCACTTGAAGAGATGGACGTGACCGCCTCCGTCGCTGGCAGCCAGTTGCGATCCGTCCGGAGAGATGGCGAGCCCGGTGACGGCGTGACCGTCCAATTCAGCACTCTTGCTAACTTTCCCCGCAGCAATGTCCCAAACTGAAATCTTTCCTGCTTCGTTGCCTGCGATGACCGACTGATCGTCAGGGCTGATGAGCATCGCCTGACACCATCGCTCCATCGCCTTCTCGTAAATGTCGGCTTCATTGCTCGCGGCGTCGAACACGGCAAGGTTGCCGCGGTAATCGACACTGGCCACCTTGCTGCCATCGCTCGTTGCTGCGACGCACCAGACGGCGGCAGGATGCGAATAGAGCGGGGAAAGTTGGTCCGGATTGGATGCATCAAACGCGTAGACTTGGGCCTCACGCAACAGGAGCCCATCTGCTGTCGAGGCGACGAATCGGTTCGAGTCTCCGAGTCTCGCGATGGAGGTCACCCATGTGGACTTGGAATCGGTTGTAGCCCCACTTTCCTCGCCAGGGCATTTGCCCAATCCAGCGAAAGAAAGTGCAAGCATCAAGCAAAAGAAAGTCGATTTACGATACATGGGAGGACCTAGATCTTCAGAGGTGGGCTGTGCGGGTACGGAATCGATCCACCCATCGGCTCGGATGGCGTTTGATCCGGTGCGGTCCTGTCGCCCTGCTGGGGAAGCCATTGATGGCCGCCGTCCAACGGGTAACGTCAAGACACGAAGCCAACAGGATAGGCGATCGGATCGTGCCTTTGGGTCAAGAGCGGCAAAAGGCGAGGGCAAGGAGCGCGTAAGCGGTCACCAATTGCCGGTCCCCCTCCATCCAGCGATCGTTTTCTCCGTTCACCCAAGATCCATCACGCTGCTGCATTTGAAGGATTTGACCGGTCAGTTCGTCGCGCCAAGCGTGTGGTGTTCCGCTGGAATCATCGATGATTTCGACATCGGCGGCATCGAGCGCTTTGGCGAACGTGTGGTAGTAGTAGAACAGTCCCGCTTGGCCCATCCCGGGGTTGTCTTTCAGGGAGTAGTTTTTTCGGATGAAGTTCATCGCTGCGGTGACACGCGGGTCATCTGCCGACAAGCCGGCGTAGATCATGCTTTTCAAACCGGCGTAAGTCATCGAGCCGTAGCTGCGAAGGCCACCGGCACCATCGTCGCCCGCCTGACTTTGACCACCCGCGGCAGGTGTGTAGTAGAAGCCACCGTCACCGATTGCGTTCGCGTGATTGGTGTCATTGCCTTCTCCAGCAAGGTTCTGTGTTCGAACCACGAATTTCAGTGCCTTCTGGATCGCTTCGTCTTCGCTGTCGTTGCCAAGTTCTTGCAAGGCATCGATCAAGAACGAAGTATTGGACAAATCGGGCCGCTCATGCTTTCCGTAGCCCGCGCCCCCGTAAGCAGCATCCGACGACTCAATGCCTTCGCCCTCGTCCCACTGAATCCCTTTCAAGAATGCTTCCGCTCGTTTCAGCACGCTGTCGTACTGTCCGTCGGTATTGGCCTTCAGGAGTGCGCCAACCGCGACCGAAGTTTCATAGTTTCGGTATCGCGATCCGGGAGCGTAGATTCCGCCGTCCCCCTGAATTTTCGATTCAATGTATTTCAGGGCCTTGGCGACGACTGGGTCATTCACTGCCGCGGGACGATGCTCCAAGATCGCTCGAACGCACAGGGCCGTGACGGCGGCACCGGTCTCTGGACTGAACGACCCATCGTCGGATTGCCCACGATTCCGAAGGAACTCGATCCCCTTGTTCACGGCGAGATCGATCTGTTCGTCCGAAACGGGCACGCTCGAAACGCTGTCGCCGGAATCACCCGTCGGCTCATCGGCGTGCGTGGACACTGGGCCAGACAAGGCGACGGTCGCGATCAGAGCGAGGGCACGAAGGGTCGGTGGAAATAGGTGAAAGCGAGACATAAAAAGCACGTATTCGGGGTAGATGGTTGACGGGGGATGGCTCTTCCTTCAAAGACACCGCAGATCGCATCGCCAAACAAAGCGTTGCAATCGTCAGTCCTCCTCGCTCTATCTTATCCAGTGGTGCCGCAACCTTGCAGTGGCGGCGCCAGCAGCGTCGATGGAAGGAAATGCGAAAGTAGCGTCAGTTCGACGCTCGTCTCTGCATCGACACCCACCTTTCCGATGACATCCCAGCCGCCCCGCCGACTCGACACTCCCCCCGATGGGATTCGTCCAGCCGTGAACTCGCCCCATTTTGGCGAGCCACGACACCTGCGTGTGGGGTCCCAAGACGAGCGTGGCGAGAGGCTGTCCGAGCCAGATCCAAAAGTACTGAGCGATTCGGCGGAAGAGTTGCTGCAGCGAGTCGACGACGATCATATTTCGAAACCGCCCCGTCCGGCCGGTGAGATTCGACCCGTGGCGGGAAGTCGTCCGAACCTTGCCACTTCATCCCGATCGAATCGCGGAATCGCAAGTCGATCGCCTGGCAGCAACGAAAGCGTCGCTGAGAATGTCCGCCCACGGAGACAGGACTGGTTGAGCTTGCATGCGACCGACTTGATCGAGCGAATCCAGGATTGGTCAGAAACGGTCGATTCACGCGAGGCGATTCTCAACGCGCGTTCGGCTCAGCAAGACCGTCGAGAACGCCAGTTTCGAATTCAACAGCAAGATCTAGCCTGCGAGCTAAGTGAACGGAAACGTTCGATCGAGCGGTTGAGGCGAGAACTGGAGTCTCAAGCACGCCGGATGGCATTTCTCGACGCCAATTCGTAGCGTCAGCTTTCACGGCACTGAACAAGTGTGCGTTTCTGTGTCAGGGTGGGGGGCAAGTTCCATCGCCGGATCCCCGTGAAAATTGGCGGGAATCTACCGTCTGGGCAATTTCAATCCGGCAATATGCCAGCTCAGGATTCCGGTCGTCGTCCGCGGGTTGTTGCAGAGTTTGCGGCCGCTTCACACAATGAGCCGCTCAATTCTGATTGGTTTATCTCTCGTTCTTGTGTTTCCGGAGACCTCCATGGCTCGACCCGTCACCCTCTTCACCGGCCAATGGGCCGACCTTCCGATTGAAGAAATGGCCCGCATGACCGCCGAATTTGGTTATGACGGCATCGAACTTGCTTGTTGGGGAGATCACTTCGAGGTCGATCGGGCGTTAGCCGAGGACGACTACTGCGACAACAAACGGAAGCAGCTTGACCAAGCAGGATTGCAATGCCACGCGATTAGCGCGCACTTGGTTGGCCAGGCGGTCTTGGACAATATTGACGAGCGTCACGAGGCGATTTTGCCGGACTACGTCTGGGGTGATGGCGATCCAGCGGGAGTGAATGAGCGCGCCAGCGAAGAGCTGAAGAACACCGCCCGCGCGGCCCAAAAGTTTGGTGTCGACACCGTCAATGGCTTCACGGGCAGCAGCATTTGGCACCTGCTCTATTCGTTTCCACCCGTTCCGACGACCATGATCGACGCGGGATTCGATTTGTTGGCTGAGCGGTTCAATCCGATTTTGGATGTATTCGGAGAGTGTGGCGTTCGATTTGCTTTGGAAGTCCACCCAACAGAAATCGCGTTCGACATCTACACGGCGCAGCGTGCGTTGGAGGCTCTGGAGCACCGACCGGAGTTCGGCTTCAACTTCGATCCCAGCCACTTGATTTGGCAGGGAATTGATCCTGTCCAGTTCATTCGAACCTTTGCCGACCGCATTTATCACGTGCATGTCAAGGATGCGATTGTCACGCTGGACGGTAAGAGCGGTATCAACGCGAGCCATCTAAATTTTGGTGACTACCGACGGGGTTGGGACTTCCGCAGCCCAGGACGCGGAGCGGTCAACTTTGAGGAGATCATCCGAGCGTTGAACGATATCGGCTACGACGGACCACTCTCGATCGAGTGGGAAGATAGTGGCATGGAGCGATCCTGCGGTGCGAAAGAGGCCTGTGAGTTCACAAAGAAACTCGACTTTGCGCCCAGCAGTCGAGCTTTTGACTCTGCCTTTGACGAAGCTGCGAAAGGCGAATGATTCAGATCACGGTCAACGGCCAGAGTGTCGAAATCGAGAACCCAATGACAGTCGAGCAAGTGCTTGACTCGGTGGAGGTTCCACCGAACTATTTGGCTGTCGAAGTCAACGCCGAAGTCGTTCCGCGTGAAGACTACACGACGAAGGTCATCGGCCCGGGCGATGATGTCGAAGTCGTGACTTTGGTAGGTGGTGGTTGATCCTCTGTGCTTCGATACGCGTTCCATCCCCAACCCATTTTGGTTCACCCACTGCGAAAGCGATTCTGATTTGTCCACCGTCGCTGATTCATCGCTCGAAGATTCCCCGCTGGTCGTGGGCGGTCACACGCTGCAAAGCCGAATGATCGTCGGCACCGGGCGGTATGACACGATGGAACAGATGCGTGAATCGCTCGACGTGTCGGGTTCCGATTGTGTGACGGTCGCAGTACGCCGCGAGCGTTTGTACGACCGAATGGGTCAGAACATTCTCGACTTTCTCGACCTCGATCGGTACACGTTGCTTCCTAATACGGCGGGCTGCTACACCGCGGCCGACGCGATTCGGGCGGCCAAACTAGGGCGTGAGATCCTACGAACGCTTGGAAATCCCGGAGCCGATTGGGTCAAGCTTGAAGTGCTGGGCGACAGCAAGACGCTTCTTCCGGATCCCACGCAGACGGTGGAAGCGTGCCGTGAGTTGGCGGCCGACGGATTTCAGGTCCTCTGCTACACGAGTGACTGCCCAGTCACGGCCCAGCGTTTGAAAGCGGTGGGAGCCGCGAGTGTGATGCCGGCTGGAAGCCCCATTGGAAGCGGCCAAGGTCTTCTGAACACGAACAACCTGCGAATCATCCTGGAGTACCTCAAGGAAGACGATCCGACGTATCCCGTCATTGTCGACGCGGGAGTTGGCACTGCCAGCGACGTCAGCGAAGCGTTCGAATTGGGAGCCGATGGCGTCTTGTTGAACACCGCCATCGCGCACGCTCGTGACCCCATTCGCATGGCTCGGGCCATGAAGCATGCGACTCTTGCGGGACGAGACGCGTTCCTCGCTGGGCGAATTCCACGACGCCTTTATGGAACGGCGAGCAGTCCCTCCGAGGGTGTGATCAGTTCACGCCCCTATGGATCGAGCGACTCGAATCACTAGGGATCCCTGGTCAGTTGTCGCCGCGTGCTGCACTGATCCGTTGCCCTGTCCGACGCGTTTGTCGGCTGCCCAGACGTGTGCACTTGTCAGACTCATTTGTCGTGTGCACTTGTCGGCTTTGAATGCGATTCACGATGACGTGGGTTTGTCCGCAGAGCTTCGTGAGTGGTTCTTCTGATCTCGATTTCCGATCTCTCTACCGGAATTCGCCTGCTTGCCTTGATCATCACTCTCGAAGTCGCCTTTGCATTCTGGCGAAGCGCAGAACTCCGACTGCTCCGATCAACAGACCAACGACCGCCGATATCCAACCCGCCAAGTTGAAAGTGAGAGATTCGGGAAAGAACTTCACTAGCGTCACACCGGTGGCGGTGAACATCAACGCTGTCCGACCGTAGGCCAACAGCGTCCGCTCGTTCGCAAGGTCTGTTCGAATCAATGCCAGGCTCTGTCGCCCGTCTTCAGGGGTTTCACTCATTCAGGGGCTCCATCGGCGGCATGAATCAAGATTGATGTGGAAGTTCTAGCATGCTGGTCGACGGATCGCCGAAACGGAACCCGAGGAAACCGTGGATCATTTCGTGGCGAGTGATGCTGACCGAGCGACGCACCTCGCATCAGATTGCGTTAAGCTGTTGCCCTCTTGTCAAGTGAAGTGTCAGCCCAGAAGCCAATGAAGTACTGGATCATCGCAGGTGGATTGCTTGCGGCAGCGACCACCGGACTGGTGACCGCTGGGTTTGGCCATTCCTCCGAAATTTCTTGGACCGCGGCGGTCGTTGTGCTGTGCGCCCTTTGGTGGGTGTTCGAGCCGATCCCAATTCCGGTCACGTCTCTGATTCCGCTGGCCGTGTTTCCGATGGTCGGCGTTTTGAGTGCCTCGCAAGTTGGTGCCGCGCTCGGGGATAAACTTGTTTTGCTGATGATGGGCGGGTTCATGCTCTCGACCGCGATGGAGCGAAGCGGTGCTCATCGACGGATTGCATTGAGTATGGTCAACGCATTCGGTGGTGATTCCGGCGGACGGCAATTGGTCTTCGGTTTCATGGCGGCGTCGGCATTCTTGAGCATGTGGATCAGCAACGCTGCGACCGTTTTGATGCTGTTGCCCATCGTCTTCGCCGTGCTGGAAAAGAGCAGCAACCAGCGTCTGAACACAGCTTTGTTGTTGGGCATCGCTTACGCGGCGAGCGTCGGCGGAATTGCGACGCCGATCGGAACGCCGCCCAACCTCGTCTTCATGTCGGCCTATGTCGAGACGGCGGGCGCCGAGGAGCCCTCCTTCACCACTTGGATGGTTTGGACCTTTCCAATCCTGGTGATCATGTTGCCCGTGACAGGACTTTGGTTGACACGCGGGATCAAGCCGCAAGGCGGATTGAAGATGCCGGAAGTCGGCCGATGGCGATACGAGGAAGTTGCCACTCTGATCGTCTTTGCCACGACAGCGTTATTTTGGGTGACCCGCAAAGGACCGTTTGGTGGTTGGAGCGAGTGGCTGGGGATGCCCGGTGCGAACGATGCATCCGTTGCCCTGATCGCCGTCGTGATCATGCACCTTCTTCCCAATGGGAAAGGCGAAACCCTGCTGACCTGGGAAGCCTCGCTCAAGATTCCCTGGGGCGTGATGATTCTGTTCGGTGGTGGAATCGCGATTGCAAAAGCGTTCGTCGAGTCCGGCTTGAGTGAAGTCTTGGGCGAGTCGCTTTCCGGCATCTCCGGTTTGCCCGTGATTGTCATGATAGGGCTCGTTTGCTTGGCCGTTACATTCCTGACCGAAGTGACCAGCAATACGGCGACCGCAACACTGCTGTTGCCAATCTTGGCGACGACCGCGATCAAGGCCGAGATCGATCCGCGCTTGATCATGGTGCCCGGAGCCATCAGCGCAAGTTTCGCGTTCATGTTGCCGGTGGCGACACCACCCAATGCCATCGTATTTGGAAAAGGAACGCTTCGGATTCGTGACATGATTCGTGAGGGGTTTGTGTTGAACTTGATTGGCGTCGTGGTTGTGACCGTGGTCTGTTGGCTGACATTTCGATAAGACGGTTCGGAGACATGAGGATGAGACCTTACCCATTGGCCACCGTTGCCTGCTTCGACCCGACGCAGGGTGAACTTCCTCGTCGCAAGCTCGATGGTCCGCGACTAAAACGCTTCTTGCAGCGATTGAGCGAAGGCGGGGCGGAAGCCGTCTTGATCGCTGCGTCGACCGGTCAGGGGCATTTGCGAACCGTCGCTGAGCTCGAAGAGTTCTTCCGTGTCGCGGCGGAGCAATCAATGCCGGGTGTTCAGCTGATGGGGTTGCTACGTCCGGAGGATGGCGTGGAAACCAATGCCCGGCTACTCGATCTCCTGCATCAGCTTGACTACGACGTCGTGTTCCTGCGACCAGGCACGGACTTGCCCTCCGATGCTACGGATGATGAGGTGGCTGCGAGCCTTCAGCCTCTTGTGCAGCACGCTGATCGGCTGGGGCTGCCAATCGGCCTCTATTCCATCTCCGACGTCAGTGGGTTGCCGCTCACGGCCGGCGCCGCGGCGAACTTGGTCCAAGGAAGCGGGGGTGATGCAATCGTTGCGATCAAGGTGACCGAGGCAAATTACGAATCAAGCACGAACACATTTCTGCAGCATCCCGCCCTTCGTCAATTGAAGATCGTCCAGGGCTGGGATCCGTTTCTGGCGCGAGCGCTACGAGATGGTGACGATGGCGAAACGCAACGTTGCGGCGTCACCAGCGGGCCGATGTCGTTCGCGTTGTTTCAATACTTGCATATCTTGGAGGCCGCCAGGAACTCCGACTGGGATGAGGTCGAAGCAGCACAGAATGCGGTGACGCTTGTGTTTGAATCGATGCAGGATGATCCGCAGCGATTTGCCGATCTTCAACGAGCCAAGTACATCATGGGGCTTGGACATCCGATCTGCGGTGAAGTGACGGCAGAGCAAGTCGAGCGTGTGTTGGACACGCTGCATTCGCTGCCACGAAGAGATGATCGAAAACGAATGTGTCGCAGCTTCGATCTGATGCAGGATGGACCTTTTCACGATCGGTTGGCGGAGTTAGCGAAGTAAGTGCCATTGTCGCGGCAACGCATCCCGACTCTGGGACTGCGTCAAACATCTACGCCAGGATTTCGTTGACGAGCCTGCCGTGCACGTCGGTCAAGCGGAAGTCGCGGCCCGCGTAACGATGCGTGAGGCGTTTGTGATCGAGACCCATCAGATGCAAGATCGTGGCGTGCAGGTCGTGAAGGTGGACGCGACCTTCGACGGCTTTGTATCCCAGTTCGTCGGTGGCGCCGTGTTGAAAGCCTCGTTTGACGCCGCCGCCCGCAAGCCACATGGTGTAGCCATTCGCGTTGTGGTCACGACCATCGAGATCCTTCTTAGCAGTGTCGGGCGTGCGACCGAATTCGCCTCCCCAAAGAACTAATGTGCGATCGAGCAGCCCACGTCGGCGGAGGTCAGCCAGTAAGCCCGCGATTGGAAGATCCGTTGCCGCGGCACGAGCGTTGTGTCCTTTGACAAGCGTGCCGTGTTGATCCCAGAACTCGTCGCACAATTCGATGTGCCGGACACCACCTTCGACCATTCGACGCGCGAGTAGGCATTGGCGTCCAAAGTTGTCCGAGGGTTTTCCCTCGCCAATGCCATACAGATCAAGTGTTTCTTGCGTCTCATCCGAGAGGTCCATCACACCTGGGAGTTCAGACTGCATGCGAAATCCAAGCTCGTAGGCGTCGATCACAGCATCGACGTCAGAAGTCTCGCCGGCGAGTTGTGTGGCATAATCTTGGTTGACCTGTTTTAGGAAATCGAGCTGCTGGCGTTGTTGCTTTCGGGTCAGTTTGGGATTGGCGAGGTTGCCGACCTGAGCCTGCTGAACAGGCGTTTTGATGTCGCCAATGGCCGTGCCTTGGTAAACCGCAGGCAGGAAAGCAGATCCGTAGTTTTTTGACCCACCGTTGATGACGGGGGGACTGATGCTGATGAATCCGGGTAGGTTTTGGTTTTCTGTCCCGAGTCCATACAGCAACCAAGAACCCATGGACGGACGCGTGAATGTGAACGATCCCGTGTGCAGCTGCAGCATCGCCGGTGTGTGGTTGGAAATGTCGGTGTGCATTCCCGATAGAACGCAAAGTTCGTCGGCGTGCTCTGCCGTGTGTTTCAGCAGATCCGAAACCCACAGTCCACTTTGGCCACGTTGCTTCCATTTCCAATGCGACGGCGTCAATCGCCGACCCTTTTTGTCCCCTTGCTCTTCCGCACGACGGTCGAGTTCCGGCTTTCGCTCGAACGTTTCCATCGCCGATGGACCGCCACGCATGTGCAAGAAGATCATGCTGTCGGCGCGAGGCGAATGATGCGGTGTCTTCGGAGCGAGCAGGCTTTTGGACTCAGCGTCGCTGGTGCCCGCCTCCGCATGATGTTGGAGGTCCAGCAGTGCAAGCGAGCCGAGTCCGCAGGTCGCTGCATGTAGCATTTGACGGCGAGAAACAATCATGGCTTTTGGGTCACGTGAGGTATTCAGTCGATGAATCGAAACGGCGCACTTGCTACCAACGATTGGCAATAAGTTGTCCACTTCTGATGCGTCACATCGGTGGACGTGCGCGTTGGTTTCTTCGATCGTTCGTTGTTTGTAAGGCGATGGATGAATTGGAGATCGCGCTGGACTTGTTCAGGTGTGGGGTCCGTTGAAAAGCAGCGACGGTGGGCTTCGCGAACACGATCCTCGTCACTCCCCAGGCTCGAATTGTCGAGCAGTGACTCCGCAAAGCTCTCAGCAATCCTCAGCGAGAAGGGACTGTTCATTAAGAAGAGCGATTGCGTTGGAGTCGTGTTGCTGTCGCGAAGCCCCTGCACATTGGAGGGTTCGGGGAAATCAAAGAGACGCAACTCCTCCGGGATGATCCCGCGAATCACGGGAAGGTACACACTGCGGTGGTGAAAAGGTTTCTCGAGCACAGATGTGTCAATGTTTCGCCCCACTTCCCCTTCGCCGATCTGCATCACCAACGAACCTGCTGGGCGATCACGTTTCAACAGACCACTGACCGCCAGCATGGCATCTCGGAGTGGTTCAGCTTCCAGGCGTCGTCGCTCCATTCGCCAGCGAAGGCGGTTGTCCGGGTCTTTTAAGTAGTTGGCCTGATTGATCTTGCTGGAGACTCGATACGTGCGAGATAGCACCAGTTCTCGAATCAATGTCTTGATGGACCAGTCGTGCTCACGCACAAATCGATGCGCCAGGTAGTCCAGCAATTCGGGGTGCGACGGTTCACCACCGGAAACTCCAAAGTTGTCGACCGTGTCGACGATGCCACTGCCCATCACGTGTTGCCAGACGCGGTTGACGGCAACGCGCGGCGACAGTGGATTGTCTGGATTGACCAGCCATGCGGCCAATTCGACGCGGCCGCTCGACGACTCGTTCAACGCGATGTCTTCCGCTGCGACGGCGGACAGGAAACCACGATTCACTTTGTCGCCCGGCTGACTCTTCTCGCCCCGAATGAGAACACTTGCGTCCGTGACCTTTTTGGCGTCTTGGACGCCCAGAGCGTACTGGGGTTCCTCGCCCAGCCCATCACGCGCTTCATCTAAACCCTTCAACCGTTGTTGCAAGATGCGATTCGCGCCCTGGTACTGCCGGATGCTCTTGGAAACGTTTGCATCCAAGTCATCGGGGATGGTCTTGTCGGGCTGATTGAGGAACGCTTTGGGAATCTCGGATTCCAGCGTCTTCACACGTTTTCGTGACGAGTTGACCTGCCTGCTGAGTTGGTCGAACTTCTTCCGCGCGGCGGCTTGGGCTTCCGCAACCTCGGGGTCGAGGTCCGCATCCAGAATCACGTACAGCTTGGCCTTTTCCTGTGCGGTCTTCGGTCGTTTCGTTCCGCCACCATATCGGGTCTCTGTGCTGAGGAAGATACCCGCCAAAGCGTAATAGTCTTTCGTGGGAATCGGATCGAATTTGTGGTCGTGACACCTGGCGCAGGAAACCGTCAGCCCAAGCACTGCCTTGGACACCACGTCGATCTGATCGTCGATCACATCGTAGGTCAGGTTGCCGCCGTTCAGTGACTTGGACCCGATGGCCAACAAGCCGGTTGCAACACGTTGACGACATCGGTCTTCCTCACCCTCAGCCGGCAGTAGGTCACCAGCGACTTGTTCGGTGACGAAGCGATCGAACGGCATGTCGGAGTTGAATGCGTCGATCACGAAGTCGCGGTATCGCCATGCATAAAGCATCAACACGTCCCGGCTGCTGCCAGCCGATTCACCATACCGTGCAACGTCTAGCCAGTGCCGACCCCATCGTTCTCCGAAGTGAGTTGAAGCGAGTAACTGATCCACAATCGCCGCGTAATGCTCGTCGCTAGGGTCTGCGATGAACGCGTCGACGATCTCTGCCGCAGGAGGCAAGCCGATCAGGTCAAAGTACAGACGGCGAATCAGCGTTTCATGGGTTGCGTCTTCGTTGGGCTGCATCTGTTGGGATTCCAAGCGATGCAGCACGAAGCGGTCGAGATCGTTGCGGGGCCAATCGGCGAGTTGCACTGGTGGCGGTTCGTGGATCTGAACCGGCTTCAACGACCATAGATCGACGACTTCCTCTTCGGGTTCCTCGTCAATCTTCGACTTGGGCATCTTGCGGGGATCGGGGGCACCCATGTTGATCCATCGACGAAAATCCGCAATCACCGAATCGGGTAGCTTCTCGTCGGGCGGCATTTCTAGGTCGCGATATTCCATCGCTCGCATGAGCAAACTGTCTCGCGGTTTTCCCGGCACGATAGCGGGCCCCGTTTCACCCCCGTCGCTCCAGCCCGCACGCGAGTCGAGCAACAGTTCACCGCCGACATCGTCCGAGTCGACGGCGTGGCATTCGTAACAGTATTGGATCAGCGCAGGACGAATTTT